>NZ_LSIA01000118.1:0-2290 GCF_001556015.1 Novosphingobium sp. CCH12-A3
GCCCGGTATTGTGATGCGTCCACGTGGCGACGACCTTCCCGCGCGAGACCACCGGCCGCTCCTCCCCGGCAATCGCCCGCTCGAGCGCACAGTCCTCCAGCCGCGAATAGCCCCGCTCCACCGCCGCATCCCACGCCCGCGCAAAGTCCTCCGCGCCCACCCGATGCCGCAACTTGTACAGCGCCTCCACCGAAGCCCCGATGGAAAGCGCCGCCTGACTCACGATCCCCGTAGCCGCCAGCGTCGCAATGAACCGCCGCTGCTTGTCCGGCGTGATCGAATTGCGCCGAGGGGCAACATGCACGAACGGCGCAAAGTCGAGCGCCGACTCCTCCACCACATCCACCCGCCGCACCCGCGAAGTCCGCCCGCGCTCCGCCATACCACCTCCGCTCATCCTGAGCCTGTCGAAGGAGAGCCTGTCGAAGGACGCAATTAACCCATGCGGTTAAATGTAGGAAAGCGAAAACTGGTAAAGGGTCAGGAAGAAAGCCAGAATGCAAGGGTCAAAACCCTCGCGCTCCCATGAGTCGGAGCAAACCCGCCAACACTGCTAGTCAGAACTGCTCCCCCGCGAAGGCGGGGGCCTCAGTCGTCCTCCCGCAAGCTTCCGGCAAACCAAATCCCCCCTCCCGCAAGCGGGAGGGGCCGGGCGCGGGCACTCCTAGGCCGATGTCCCGCAGACGAGAGGGGCCGGGGGCCGGCACCCAAAACCCGCCCTCAACAAAAGCGCCGACATCACCGCCCCCAACACCTCGCCCCTCACGCACAGCCAGCTCCCCGCGAAGGCGGGGGCCTCAGCAGGTTTAAGCCAACGCCCCCTGGCCCCCAGACCCCGCCATAATCGCCCTAAGCCGCACCTTCCTCAGCTTCGCACTGGAGACCGAAATCGAAGGCTGCTGGCCTTGGCAGAGACGGCAGCGGAGGGGCGAAAGCGAGGAAGGCTTGCCGCCGGTGCGGTGAAGAGGGGGACGGAGAAAGGAAATGCGAGGGCCATCGCCCTCGCGCTCCCGGGAGTTGGAGTTTGTGGAAAACAAAATTCGAACTCACGGTGTCGTGCCGACACGTGCTCCCGCCTTGAGAAAGATCAAGCGCAGGATCAACTTCAAGATGTAAAAGAGCGTTATCACCCTTTTCCATCTTCAAAGGCCGCGCTACCTCAGCAATAAAAGGCCGACTGGAGTATTTCATGGCACAGACCGGAGTCAGGCGTTGGACAGATGAAGAGCGACTCTTGTCACTTTATCTCTACTTCCAATTGCCGTTTGGCAAGCTTGATCAACGCACTCCAGAGGTCCAAGCATTAGCGCAAGCCATTGGACGTACGGCCAGTTCCGTAGCTATGAAGTTAGCTAACTTCGCAAGTCTCGATCCGAAGATCACCAGCACGGGTAGGAAAGGGCTGCCGGGCGCGTCGAAGGAGGACCGCGCAATCTATGCGAAATTTGGAACCGATTGGGATGCTCTGGTTGCTGAGGCAGGCCGTTTGTGGGAGGCGCGTGTATCTTCGACAGGATCATCGGAGTTGGATCCGCTCACCATCCCAGAGCGTCGGGTGACTGAGGCGCAGAGTCCTTTTGGGGAATTCAACGGACCCTCCCAAAGGGAAGATTTCGTGCTGCAGCGTGTTGGCCAAGGTTTCTTCAGACGTGCAGTCTTGGCGAATTACGATGAGGCCTGCTGCATAACCGGCATCTCTGAGCCGCGATTGCTGATCGCCAGCCACATTGTGCCGTGGAAAGATGATATCGAAAACAGACACAACCCAGCCAACGGCCTGCTGCTCTCGGCGACCATGGATCGCGCATTTGACACGGGCCTTTTGACCATTGACCCTGCTGGCACGATCAGGATTTCCTCAATTCTGCTTAAATCCAGAAATTCTGAAAATTGCGCAGTTCTTCGAGGCTTATCAAGGTGCAAGAATACGCGAGGCTGTACGATTCGACCCTGATCCGAGGTTCGTAACGTGGCACAATACCAATAGATTTTTAGGGTAAATCCTGACGTCTAAATTTTAAATAGCTTCAGTTGGATTCCATCTGTTTTTCAAGGATAAAAATCTTTGCAAAAAATCGTGCTTATTCCCCCAAATATCTTGGCCCTTAGGCAATTCACTCTCTAGTCTCGTACTAATGAGCTCGTGCCACCCATGATCGTTGGCGGAAGTTCCTCCACTAGCGATAACCAAATCCTCAAGCAGGCTGTTCAGGCCTAACTGCTGCGGGACAAAAAGAGAGGTGGCCTGGAGAATCTGGACAGGGTGCTAAGTGGATTTTCTGCCTGACGG
>NZ_LSIA01000119.1:0-16325 GCF_001556015.1 Novosphingobium sp. CCH12-A3
TTTCTCCTTTGCATTCCAGTCATATGCACCCCGGACCATCCGGGACGAGGCGCACCGTAAGCCATGTCCGTGCCTCCATGTGCTGTTGGCATGGAGTGCATAGGAAATTTCCTATGAAAAGTCTGTGCGAGACGTCACCACACTGGCGCGAGAAATGTCATTCAGCGCCCGGAAATCAGGCGAACAGCGCACTGCCTTTGAGCAGGTTGTAGGCCTCGACCACTTCCTGCAGCCGCCCTTCGAAGGTGCGGTCGCCGCCGTTGCGGTCCGGGTGATACTTGCGCACCAGCTCGGAATAGCTCTGCCGCAACTGCCGCCGATCGGCGTCATAGGCCAGATGCAGCGCGTCGTAGGCCTTGCGCTCGTCAGGACTGATCCCGCGCCGCGCCGCGTCGGCGGCCTTCTGGTGATCGGCCCGCCGCGCCTTGGCGCGCTGGGCAATCGCCTCGAGCGGATCGGCAAAGTCCGCCCAGCGCGGCGCCTGGTCGATACCAGCGTCGGGCCGGAACGCCCGGGTCTCGCGCTCCCACCCGGCCAGCGGCGACTGCGCCTTGAGAATCTCCTCCGGGGTCATCCCGGCAAAGAAATCATATCCCGAATTGAACTGCCGCACGTGTTCCAGGCAGAACCAGCGATAATCGCCCGGCCCGTCGAACCCGGATGAGCGCACGCCCGGCGCGCGGAATTCGCCCGGCTCGTCGCAGCCGGGGGCATTGCAGATACGCCCCGTACCCTGGACGCGACCGTGGAACTTGTCATTTCGCATGTGCTGTCCACATGGCGATGAAGACGCTAGAAGAAAAGCCATGACCGGACCAATCGCACAGGAAATCGAACGGCTTCTGACCGAAGCCCTCTCCCCCACCCATCTCGCTGTCATCAACGACAGTGCCAGCCACTCGGGCCACATGGGCGATGATGGCACCGGCGAATCGCACTTCACGGTAGAGATCGAAAGCGCCGCCTTTACCGGCCAGTCGCGCCTCAGCCGCCAGCGCATGGTCAACAAGGCACTGGGCGACTTGCCCGGCCAGCGCGTCCATGCTCTCGCCATCAAGGCCAAGGCTCCCGGTGAGTGAAACTCCGCGCCGCATCCGCCGCGCTGCCCGCATCCTCCTGCTCGACGAGCAAGACCGCCTGCTCCTCATCCGCTTCGCCCCGGCAGACCGCCGCCCGTTCTGGTGTGGCGTCGGGGGCGAATGCGATCCGGGCGAGGACTTCGCCATTGCGGCGGTGCGCGAGCTTTACGAGGAAACCGGCCTCGTCGTTGACCACTGCGGCCCCGAAGTCGCCGCCCGCGCCGACGATTACCTCACACTCGAAGGCGAACCGATCACTTCGGACGAACGCTTCTTCCGCGTCCGCACGCAAGGCTTCACCCCGGACACCTCGGGCCACACCGCCATTGAGCGCGAACTAATCAAGGAATTTCGCTGGTTTACCCGCGAAGAACTGGCAAACTGGCATGAACCGGTGTTCCCGGTGAACCTGCTCGAACTGCTTGACCTCGAGGCGGACGCATGACTGATCCGATCATCCAGACCATCACCCCCGGTCGCCCATGATCTCGGCGCGTTCGAAGTCCGCCGCGCCATTCCTTCGCGCCAACGGACCATGGTGGGTCCGTTCATCTTCGTCGACCAGTTCGGCCCCGCCCACCTGCCTGCCGGCACCGCGATGGACGTGCGCCCCCACCCGCACATCAACCTCGCCACCGTCACCTGGCTGTTTGAAGGCGCAATCGACCATCGTGACAGCCTCGGCTCCTTCGCCACGATCCGCCCGGGGCAAGTCAACCTGATGACCGCCGGCACCGGCATCGTTCATTCCGAGCGTTCGCCCGAGACAGAGCGCCCCGGCGGCCCGCACCTTTATGGCATGCAGACCTGGCTCGCCCTGCCCGATGGCAAGGAAGAGATCGCCCCCGCCTTCGAACAGGTCACCGCCCTGCCGCTCGTCGAGGACGTCTGCGTCAGCGCCCGCGTGATCATGGGCACGCTCTGGGGCCAGACCGCGCCGACCACCCAGCACGCCGCCACGATCTACGCCGAAATCCTGCTGGCGCCGGGCGGCGCCCTGCCGATCGACGCCGAGGCCGACGAACGCGCCGTCATGCTCGTTGGCGGCGAAGCGCAGGTCGACGGCTTGCCGCTGGCCCTCTACGACCTCGTCGTCCTCGCACCCGGCGCCGTGCTCAGACTGCAGTCCGAAACCGGCGGCCGCGTCATGCTGATGGGCGGCGAAGCCTTTGCCACCAAACGCCACGTCTGGTGGAACTTCGTCAGCTCCAGCCGCGAGCGCATCAACCAGGCCAAGGCCGACTGGCAGGACGGCCGGTTCCCCAAGGTGCCGGGCGACGAGGAAGAATCCATACCCCTGCCCAAGGGGGCGACGACGGTGAGCTATCCGTGACTGTCGCTGCTGTCGAGAATCCAGCTGGCGATTTAAAGTTCTGCGTATCAGTCGCAGATAGATCGATTTTTCGGTTTCTCTTGATCTTTGTCTAAGATAGCATGAGCTATGCAAGCTTGGGAGCCGTTGCGAGACCGGAAAGCGCCTTTATTGCAGCAGCCTTATCCCCACTCAAAACCATGATGCCTGCCTCAAGAAGTGGCTTTGCAAAGTTTTGAACCACATCGTCGATCTTCTTTTTATCTACTTCAGAATATATATCTTCCTTCAAAACCGAAGCTGCCCCTATTGGTATATTATTCAGAGTCACCTGAGATTTGAAACGAATTTTCACCGAACTACTAAACCATCCATCCTCTTTTTCTTCTTCAGTGAAAAGAATAACACCAAGCCTATTATTATCCTTGTGGTTTTTCAGTACATTCTCACCATGCAAAACGCCTCTTTCCAAAAGTTGAACTTTTGATGTGAGCCTGTAATTTTCCAAATTAACAATCTTTAAATTCAATTCTAAAGCTCTATACTTTATGAAAAGAACAATTATTGTAACGAAAGCCAACGAGCATAGCAATATAAGGGCATTTTGCATCTGGCACTACCTATCACACTGAAATTTTCATTATTTATATGCTATCACTAGCTGAAGTCCAAGCCAAAAGTTATCAGCCGAGCCAACATTTACACTCGTCGGAACTTCACTGAGTCCGAGTATAATGGTTTGGATCGCCTCGCGCTTAGCTTGGATCGGCACCGCAAACATTTGAATTTCGGCGCCTAACGATGCATGGCGAGCTAAGAGTGTAGGAATCGAGACGACAGTTTAGCCGATAAAGCATATATAGTTTTTTGCTGAGTCGACCTTAATACTGCACCCACTCCGCGCCCAGCGTGCCCCGATGCCCCTCCGGCGCCAGCGCGGCGCGAAGGGCTTCCAGCATCGGCGCCAGGCCTTGCGTAAAGGCATAGGGCGGGTTCACGATGAACAGCCCTGCGCCGTTATAGATGCCGGGCTGGTCGGCATCGTAAAGCCAGTGCTCCACGTTCAGCAGCTTCGGGATGCCCAGCCTGCGCAGCTTTTCCTTCCAGTGCACGTGCGCAGACCGGTCCTTCAGCGGATACCAGATTACCGTCACGCCATGGGCCCACTTGCGGTGCGCGGCAGCGAGGGTCTTGGTGATCCGTGCGCGTTCGTCGGTCTGCTCGTAGGGCGGGTCGACCACCACCAGCCCTCGCGGGGTCCGGGTCGGCAACATTGCCAGCCAGAACTCGTAGGCATCGCGCTCATGCACGGCAGCATGCGTGCCGCGCATTGCACCGCGCAGGGCATAGGCGTCCTCGGGATGCTTTTCGTTGATGATCAACAGGTCTTGCGGACGGAGAAGCTGTGCAAGAATCCGAGGCGAGCCGGGATAGAGCAGCGGCTCAGGCCCGGCATTCACCGCCCGCACCGCGGCGCGGTAGTCGTCTAGCAGAGGGTTCGCGCCGGCAAAGACACGCTCCACGCCCTGCGCGGCCTCCCCGGTGCGCTGCGCCTGATCCCCACGAAGGTCATACAACCCGCAACCGGCATGGGTATCGATCAGCGTCAAAGCGCCCGGCTTTTGCTGGAGGGCACGGACCAAGGCAATCAGCAGGCTGTGCTTCACCACGTCGGCGCTGTTGCCCGCATGAAAGGAATGGCGATAGTTCACTGTGCTTCGATATCCCGACGACCGGCCCGGAACACGCCAGAGCGCCCCAAGGTGGTCAGCCTCGTAAGCTCCAGCCGCCGCCACATCAACCGGGCAGAGATCTGATCACCCGTGAAGGCATGGCCCAGGCGCGCGAAGCCCTCCGTTCCATCAATCTGTTCATAAATCCTGCGTCTGACACACGCATTTTCCCGGAGCGCGTCCTAGGCAACCGGAAATAATCATTAGTTATCGCAATCTTATGAGAAGAAAGGCGCATCCGCGAGAAACCAGCCAGTCCGGCAGCCTTGCGCTGCTGGGGTTTGCAGGCGTCCTTCTCCTCGCCACCGCACTTGCACCAAGGCAGGGTTCGGCGCTTGCCGTGCTTTCACTCCTGCCATCCGGGTCGGCGTCCTACGTTCAATGGGCGACGGAGCGGGGAGGCCGGATCGTCGGCACGACACCGCTTGGCGGGTTGGTCATCGATCATGCTCCCGACGGAGCATTCTACGCAGCATTGCGACACGGCACGATCGCCATTGCGGTCCCACTGGGGCTGTGCAGTCCCACACCAGGAAGTTGAACGGCCATGGAACAATTGCAGGCACTTCGCGCAAACGGTCTGCGGGCACTCGCATTCACATCGATGATCGGCGCCCTGATCATAGGCCTTGGAGCGATCTGGGCTGGATCAGGCATAATGCCCCCGATTGTCGCGGCCGTCGCGGCAGGCCTCACCACTTTCGTTGCCAGAAGCCGGGACGGCGATGCCACCCAGCGCTGTGCGGTCGCCGCGGGCATAATGACTTTCCCGATGATCCTGCTCTACCAGTGGGCCGGATCGGCCTGGATGGTCGACCTGCACATGGTCTTCTTCGCCTGCCTTGCGATCATCGTCGTTCTCGCAGACTGGCGTCCGATCGTCACCGGTGCGGCATTGACGGCAGTCCACCACCTGCTTGGCAATCTTGTCGCGCCTGAACTGGTCTACAACAATGGCGGCGACATTCTGCGGGTAATCCTACACGCGGTCGTCGTCGTTGCCGAAACTGCCGCGCTGGTGTTCCTGAGCGTTCAATTGCAGCGCCTGATCATTGCCCAGGCAGAAGCCGAGGCGCACAAGCTTGCCATGGAGGCGGCTGCCGCCGCCGAGCGGCAGCGTATCGCCGACGAACAGAGACTGGTGATCGCAGCCGTCGAGCAGCGGCTTGAAGAGCTGGCCGGCGGCGATCTCAGCACCAAGATCGAAGTCGATTTTCCGCCAGCCTACATCAAGCTCAAGAACAGCTTCAACGCCGCGACGAGCGATCTGGACCGGCTGGTCGGCGCCGTATCGTCCACCACCAACCACATTGCCCGTGGCTCTTCCGAGATCCGCGGGGCGTCGGACGACCTCGCGCGCCGGACCGAGCAACAGGCGAGTGCCCTCGAACAGAACACCTCGGTCACGCGCGAACTCGTAGCCGAGATCGATCAGACCGCCAGAAACGCAGGCAACACCCGGGAAGCCATTGGCGAAGCCCAGCAGTTTGCCGAAACGGGCGGCGCGGTCGTATCGAGTGCGGTTGCCGCGATGAACGAGATCGAACGGTCCTCCAATGAAATCGGACAGATCATCTCCCTGATCGATGGCATCGCCTTCCAGACGAACCTGCTCGCCCTCAACGCCGGTGTCGAGGCAGCGCGCGCTGGCGATGCCGGCAAGGGTTTCGCAGTAGTCGCGACAGAAGTCCGCGCGCTGGCGCAGCGCTCCGCCGAAGCGGCGAGCAGCATCCGCAATCTGATCCAGACGTCGAGCGAACAGGTCGCCCAGGGCGTCAGCCTTGTCGGCCGGACCGGAACGGTGCTCGACGATATCGTCAGCCGCGTCTCGCAGGTCAGCGGCTCGGTTTCGGAAATTGCCGATTCTGCGGTACGCCAATCGGCAGAGCTCGCGCGCGTCACCGGTTCCTTTGCGAACCTCGACACTCTTACGCAGCAGAACGCTGCAATGGTCGAGGAAAGCAACGCAGCGGCCCACCAGCTGGCAAGAGCGGCAGAGGAACTGCGCCAGCTGGTCAGCAGGTTCCGAACCAGCCAATTCGATACCACCGCAGATCGCATGGCCCCGATGCTGCGGGTGGCTTGAAAACGACGCACGGCCGGAAGGAATTCACCCCCTTCCCTCCTTTGCAAAAGCCTGACACGATGCCTTTAACGGGTCGATTAAGGCCCGACGAAGGAGAGCAGGCCGATGGCATTCGCAGGGCAGGTCACGTGGATTACCGGGGCGTCGTCCGGCATTGGCGCAGCATTGTCACGGGCCCTTGCTGCGCAAGGCGCGCATCTGATCCTGTCCGGCCGGAATGAAGCCGCGCTTGGCGAAGTCGCAGAACAGTGCGGCAACGCCCTCGTCCTGCCATTCGAAGCGACTGACTATGCCGCCGCTGCCCGCGCGGCCGATCAGGCATGGGGCTGGCAGGGTCACGTCGACATGCTGGTCAACAATGCCGGCATCTCGCAGCGCTCACTGGCTGTAGACACTGCCTTCCCCGTCTATGAACGCATTGTCGCGGTTGATCTGCTTGCGCCCATCGCGTTGACGCAGGCCCTCCTGCCGCGCATGGCTGAGCGCAAGTCCGGGCGGATCGTCATGGTCTCGAGCATTGCCGGCAAGGTCGGCTCGCCGCTGCGCACCGGTTACAGCGCGGCCAAGTTCGGCCTGTTCGGCTATTCCGATGCGCTGCGCGCCGAGGTCGCCGGACTTGGCATCAAGGTCCATGTGATCGCGCCCGGCTCGATCCGCACCGACGTTTCGCGCAACGCCATTACTGCCGACGGATCGCGACGCGGGGTCAGCGATGCGGTCATTGAGCGCGGGCTCGACCCGGATGTAGCTGCAGGAATGATGCTCGATGCCATTGCTGCGGACGAGCGTGAGATCATCATGGGCGAAGGCATGGAAAAGGAAATCGGCGAACTGCGCCGCACACCTGATGCGCTGCACGACCGCATGGCCGCAGTCGTCGCAGCAGGCTATGCGCAAAAGATGGACGAAGGAGCGCCGGAATGACTGCACTTGCCCCTGCAACGCCACTTCAGCGCGTGAAACTTGCCAGCGGGATCGAACTCGATGTGCTGGATGTGGGTCCCCGCGATGCACCGGCCCTGATCTTTCTTCACGGCTTCCCCGAAAGCCACCGCACCTGGCGCCACCAGATCGCCCACCTCTCCTCCCGCTTCCGCTGCATCGCGCCCGACCAGCGGGGCTATCGCGGCTCGTCCAAGCCCGAGGGCGTGGAGAACTACACCCCGGACAAGCTGATCGGAGACGTTTTCCAGCTTGCCGATGCATTGGGCGTGCAGCAGTTCACGATCCTCGGGCATGATTGGGGCGGCGCGATCGCCTGGGGCGTTGCGCTGCTCGGCCAGGGGACACGCGTCACCCGCGCGGTCATCGCCAATGCCCCGCATCCGGTGATCTTCCCGCGCCTGCTCTGGACCGACCGCCAGCAGCGCGAGGCCAGCCAGTACATGCGCGCCTTCCGTGATACTGCAAACGATGCCATGGTGCGCGAACATGGCCTCGGGGCGCTGTTGATGAAGGCGCTCAACTGGAACCGCTCACCGGTAATGGAAGAGGAAGAGCGCGCCGCCCTGTTCAAGGACTGGTCGAACCCTGATGCCGCCATTGCCATGCTCAACTGGTATCGCGCCAGCCAAATGGCCGTACCCCCGATGGACGCTCCGTTCGAACTGCCTGAAGGTTATCAGGACACTCCCGTTCCGCCGCTGCAGATACCAACGCTGGTGATCTGGGCGATGGACGACATGGCCCTGCCGCCGTGCAACCTGGATGGCATGGACAAGCTCGTCACCAATCTCACCGTAGAGCCGGTGCACGATTGCGGGCATTTCGTGCCATGGGAAGCACCGGACACGGTGAACGCCGCGCTCGACAGATTTCTTGGCTGAAGCCTACCGGCAAGCCGCCCAGCCGCCAGCGCGCTGCGCCTGATCGAGGTGCAGGTGGTCGGCATGGGCGGCGTTGTAATCGGGGGACAGCACGGTCGAGAAGCTGAGGCACGCCGCATCGCGCACGGCCCGGAGGAACGCCGCTTTCTCGTCGCCCGCTCCCCAGTCCTTGAGCACTGAAACGCGGCGTCCGTCCTCCAGCACGAACGCGCTCACATCGATGGCGTTGCCGGTCGCGTGCTCGCTCCACGTACCTTGCTGCCCGCCACCAATCCTACGGCAGTTGCTGGTGCCGAAATGCTCGACCGATGCAACAGCGCTGCCAAGCAGCCGCTGCGCCGCGGGCTGGATGCCATGCTGCAGCCACAGGGCCAGCCCCGCATCGATCGCGCAGGTTGCCTGCGCTCCGCCCGGTGCCAGCTTCACTTTCGCCTGTGCCAGACCTTGCAGAACCTGCCGGTCATTCCGCAGGCATTGCCCTTCGCCAGCAGGCGGCAGGGCCTCGGCGACGATTCCGCTGCTTTCCAGAAAGCTGCTGCACACCGCTCGGTCACCCCGCAACGTCTGCAGCTTCATAGCTGTCGCCCAGCCCGGTGGATCGGCCAATGCCAGCGGCGCCCATGGGTTATGCTCGGGATGCCGTTGCAGCCATTCACGCCCCGCCAGCCCTGCCGAACCGATGATAAACAGGACGACGACAGTGCGGAGAAAAGAGCGGCGCATCCTCGCTTAACCCTTGCACGGAGCGATCGTTTCGTAACGCAGACCTTAGGGCAGCCACTCCACCCAGGCACCGTGGGCATGGGCGGTGCCGAGCAAGGCAGGCTCCTCTCCGCCGGGCCAATAGCGCACGGTCAATTCATGCCGGAAGGTCTGGCGGTTGGTTTCCAGCATGACCCATGCCAGCCGCCGCGAGGCATCGGCCTTCGCGCCCGCCTGCGCCATCAGCGCCTCGATCCGCGCCCGGGTTTCGGCCGGCAGATATTGCCAGACGATGGAATGGAAGATCACACGCGTGGTGTTTTCCTCCTGCGGTGCCGCCAGCCGCTCGGCCACGAAGTCGCCCGCATCCATCTGCACCACGTCCGGCGCCCGCTGGGCCGCAAGCGCAATCGCCGCATCGATCCGGCCGATCCGCTCGGTCACTTCGGCCCAGACATAGGACTTCAGCCGCAGCGCCTGTTCCGGATCGGCCAGGTTCATCGGCGCGCGATCGCATCCCCTGATGCCGACGATCTCGACCCCGGCCCGCGGCGGCGGGGCCCCCCGCCATTCCGGCACGATCCGCATCGGCGAATCCGCGGGGCCAGCGGTCGTCCCGCCAAGGTCGAAGAAGAAGCGCTCCATCATCGTGTTGACGCCAGCGCTTGCGCCCAGCTCGTTCAGCTCGAAGCGCGGGCCAATGCGGACCGAAAGCCACAGCAGCGCCGCCATGATCGAGGCCGACCGCCCAGCCTCATTGGTCTGCGGGGGGCCGTCCAGCCACGGCAAAAGCTCCGCATCATGCTCCCGGGTCACCGCCACCACCAGCGCATCGACTTGCCCCTGATCGGTCACCTCGCCGCGATAGACCGGCGCCAGCCGCATGTCCTTGCCGGTCAGCACCAGATTGTGATGTCCGCCAGCCAGCCGCAATGGCAGCGCATCTTCCAGCGGCTTTCCCGGCCACGCAGCGATTCGCCTGCCGACCTCGGTTTCACCATCCAGCAGCCACAATTGCGCCCGCACTACGCGACCCGTGCAGGGTGCACCATTGTTCGTGGCGTGGTCTGCCTGCCATTCTATGGCCTTTGCGACCTGTTCGATCTCCATGATCGGGTTCATTCGGTTGCCCTTTGCGCCGTGCTGCCATAAGGGCGGCGGGTTATGTCCACCGCCGCACCGCTCGTTTTCGCCCTGCCCAAGGGCCGCATCCTCGACGAGGCCCTGCCTCTGCTCGAGAAGGCCGGGATCGTGCCCGAGGCCGATTTCTTTAACAAGGCCTCGCGCGCACTCTCCTTCGCCACGAACCGCGACGACGTGAAGATCATTCGCGTCCGCGCTTTCGACGTGGCGACCTTCGTCGCGCATGGCGCGGCACATGCCGGCGTGGTGGGATCCGATGTGATCGACGAGTTCGACTATGCCGATCTTTATGCGCCGGTTGATCTCGACATTGGGCACTGCCGCCTTTCGGTGGCCGAGCCGGTCAGCATGGTGGAATCGGGCGCGAACGCGCGCGAAAGCCACGCCCGCGTGGCGACCAAGTACCCCAACCTGACGCGGCGGCATTTCGAAAAGCTTGGCGTTCAGGCCGAAGTCGTCAAGCTCAACGGCGCCATGGAGCTGGCCCCCTCGCTGGGCCTCGCCAGCCGCATTGTCGACCTGGTGTCGACTGGTCGGACGCTCAAGGAGAATGGCTTGGTCGAAACCAGCCAGATCCTTCCCGTCTCGGCCCGCCTGATCGTCAACCGGGCCGCGCTCAAGACTGACAGCGCCCGCCTCGGCGCACTGGTCGATGCCTTCCGCGAGATGGTCGCCACAAGGAAGGCCGCCTGATGCTGCGCCTCAAGTCCAGCGATTCCGGCTTCGCCAAGGCCTTCGCCCGCCTCGTCAAGGACCGCCGCGAGAGCGACGAGAACGTCGCGCGCGATGTCCAGACGATCATCGATGACGTGCGCATTCGCGGCGACGAGGCGCTCGCCGAATACACCGCCAAGTTCGATGGCCACGCTCCGGCAGATGACGACTGGCGCATTTCGCCCGAAGCCTGCCGCGAAGCCTTCGACGCGCTGAAGCCCGATCTTCGCGCCGCGCTCGAACTCGCCGCACAGCGCATCCGCGACTATCACCGCGCCCAGTTGCCGGAGAATCGCGACTATACCGACGCCAGCGGCATGCGCCTCGGCGCACGGTGGAGCGCTGTAGATGGCGCCGGGCTTTATGTCCCCGGCGGCCGCGCAGCCTATCCCTCGTCGCTGCTGATGAACGCCATTCCGGCCAAGGTCGCTGGCGTCGAGCGGCTCGTCGTCGTCACGCCGACGCCCAAGGGGGAGGCCAACCCGCTGGTTCTGGCCGCAGCCCACCTTGCCGGTGCCGACGAGGTCTGGCGCGTGGGCGGGGCCCAGGCCGTGGCCGCGCTCGCCTATGGCACCGGCCGGATCAGACCTGTCGATGTCATCACCGGACCCGGCAACGCCTGGGTAGCCGAAGCCAAGCGCCAGCTGTTCGGCGTGGTCGGTATCGACATGGTCGCAGGGCCTTCGGAAATCCTCGTGATTGCCGACGCGAAGAACGACCCGCAGTGGATCGCCGCCGATCTGCTCAGCCAGGCGGAGCACGACCCGGTGGCGCAGTCGATCCTGATTACCGACGATGCCGCCTTTGCCGATCAGGTGGCGGACATGGTCGGCGTCGAGATCGCAATGCTGCTAACGGCCAAGGTCGCCAAGGCCAGCTGGGACGATTACGGCGTCATCATCGTCGTGGATTCGCTCGACGAAGCTCCCGCGCTCGCCAACGCCCTTGCCGCCGAACACATCGAGATCGCGACCGACGATCCGCAAGCCCTGTTCGACAAGATCCGTCATGCCGGCTCGGTCTTCCTTGGCCGCATGACCCCCGAAGCCGTCGGCGATTACGTCGCCGGGCCGAACCACGTCCTGCCCACCGGGCGCCGCGCGCGCTTTTCCTCGGGCCTTTCCGTTCTGGATTTCATGAAACGCACCAGCTTTATCGAGGCGACTGACGCAGCGCTTGCCGCCGTTGGCCCCGCCGCCATCGCCCTTGCCGAAGCCGAGGGCCTTGCCGCCCACGCCCGTTCGATCGAAGTGAGGCTGGGCCTGTGAACGCGATCTCGGGCAAGGCCCGCGCCGCCTCGCGTCTTGCCGCGGTGCAGGCGCTCTACCAGGTCGACATGGAGAAGACCGCGCTGCACCTGCTGCTGGACGAGTTCCACCAGCACCGGCTGGGCGCGGAGATCGAGGACGTCGAATACCTCAAGGCCGACGTCGCCTTCTTCGATGATGTGGTGAAAGGCGTCGACGCCCGCCGCAACGAGATCGACCTGCTGCTCTCGTCCAAGCTGGCGAAGGGCTGGTCGCTCGCCCGGCTCGACAAGACGATGCTGCAGATCCTGCGCGCCGGCTCCTATGAACTGCTCGCCCGCAAGGACGTGCCGGTGGCAACGGTCATCACCGAATACGTCGATGTCGCCCACGCCTTCTTTGAAGAGCGCGAGGCGAAATTCGTCAACGGCGTGCTCGATGCCGTGGCCAAGGACGTGCGGTAAGAGAAAGCTCCTCCCCGTTTTCCCGAAGGACAAAGGGGGAGGATTTCCAAACGCTACAACCGCTCGGCATGCCAGCGGATGTGGTCTTCCATGAACGTGGAAATGAAGTTGTAGCTGTGGTCGTACCCCGGCTGCAGCCGCAGCGTCAGGTCAACGCCGGCCGCCTTGCACGCCGCGTCCAGCAGTTCGGGCCGTAGCTGCTTCACAAGAAACCCGTCGGCATCGCCCTGATCGACCAGCACCGCGCCTGCGGGCCGCTTGCCATCCTCGATCAGCGCCACGGCATCATGGCTGCGCCATGCCGCACGGTCATCGCCCAGATAGCCGCCCAGTGCCTTGTGGCCCCACGGCACCTGCCCCGGCGCGACGATGGGCGCGAAGGCCGAAAGCGACTTGAACTTCTCCGGGTAGGTCAGCCCCAGCGTCAACGCGCCGTGCCCACCCATGGAATGGCCGGTGATGCCCATCCGATCCAGATCGACCGGGAAGTTCGCGCCCAGCAGGGCGGGCAGTTCCTCGGCGATGTAGTCCCACATGCGGTAGTGCTGTGCGAACGGCTCCTGCGTGGCATTCACATAGAACCCCGCGCCAAGGCCGAAATCGTAGGCCCCATCCGCATCGTCGGCCACGCCTTCGCCACGCGGCGAGGTATCAGGCGCGACAAAAACGATGCCGAGTTCGGCGCACGCCTTGCGGTATTCGCCCTTGTCGGTGACGTTGGCGTGGGTGCAGGTCAGCCCCGAGAGGTAGACCAGCACCGGAAGCTTAGCTCCGTCCACCACCTGTGGGGGCAGGAAGACCGAAAAGGTCATCCCCGTCCCCGTCGAGGCGGACTCATGCTTGTAGACACCCAGCGTTCCGCCGTGCGCCTTCGATGTCGAGACCGTTTCGAGTGTCATCAGGCGATGATGTCCAGCGCGCACAACTTGTTGCCGGCGGGATCACGCAGATAGGCAAGGTAATAGGGCGAGCCTTCACGCGGTCCCGGCGGTGGCGACGCCAGCGGCGTGCCAGGCGTTGGCCTGTTCGGGATTCATGCGGAAGCCGATGGTACCACCGTTGGCGCCGCAGGCCGGCTCGCCATTGATCGGCTTGGTCACGATGAAAAGGCCGCCGTTGTGCTGGTAGATCAGGCGTCCTTTGGGGTCCGTGATCGCCTCTGGCCCGCCGAACGCGGCGAAGGTGGCATCGTAGAACTTCTTGGCAGCGTCGATATCGTCGGCGCCGACCATGACATGGCTGAACATAGGCTCTCTCCCGTTGACAGGTTGCAGCGGCAAGAGAGCTAAGCCACTGGCTTGTACGGTCAAGCGTCCCTGCGGGAATTCTTTGTTGCCATTTGGCCTCAAGCCAGAGGGTCAAGCACGCCAAGCAAGGCGACTGCGCCGACAACGCCAAGACCCGCCGCAAATTCCAGCACAAGGGAACGGCGCAGGCGCGCAGTGGCGCCAGGCTCGCCTCGTTCGAGCGCCGGGACGATCCGCCAGCGGTTGCCTGCAGCCAGCGCCAGCATGACGGCGAACAGCGCAAGCTTCACCGCAAGTATGCTGAACCAGCGCGCCTCGAACATCATCGGCCATCCGGCAATCGCCAGCGTGTTGAGCAGGCCGGTCAGGATGAGGACCGCCACCACCACGCTCCCGGTGCGGGCAAATCGTGCGAGTGCGCCAGTATCTGCCCCCTCGCGCGAGAAAGCCGAAGTGACGAACACGGCCAGAGCGCCGATCCATGTCGCTGCGGCAAGGACGTGCGCCACGTCCGATACCCGGTGAAGCGCCATTTCGCTGGCGCCAGCGTGGCCGGTCCACGCCACCGAGCCGAGCGCAACGCTGCCCGCCAGCGCCAGGATCGGCAGGCGGAACACGCGCAACGGCACGAAGCAGGCGAGGAACACTGCGGCGAGCGCGGTCAGCCGCCACTCCATGACCTTGCCCAGCGGCGTCTGCGCCAGCACGACCTCTGCCGTCGCCTGATCGAGTTCGGCCAGAGTGATGCCGGCCATGGCGGCAACGCTTTCAACCGCCCACCATGCAGAGGCAAAGGCCGCGACGATGGCCAGCAGGGCCAGCACGAGGCGGGCGCGGAAAGCCAGCACCTGCCCCGCTGCCAGCGCATGCAGGGGCACGCCCGCCACGAGCAGCAACGCAAGATACGCCGCTGCGCGTGCGGCCAGAAGGCCAGTCGTTTCCACGCCCCCGGGCCCCGTCAGCGAACCGTGAAGGCGTACTGGCCCTCGATGCGGTGCTGGTCACCGGCAACGGCATGCCACTTGAGGTTGTAGGTGCCGGCAGGCAGCGCGCGCGGCAGGGTAACGGTCAGGACCTTCCCCGATGCAACGCTCTTGAAGCCCTTGATCGGCATCGGCGCGTGGTTGGCCATGCCGGGCATGCCGGTCATCACCAGTTCGATGCCCGAGAGCGGGCCGACCAGCTCTTCGGAGAACGTCAGGGTCAGCTTGGTCGGCTTGGCCACGGCGGTGTTCGGCGCCGGGTTCGACGAAAGGAGCTTGGGATGGGCAAAGGCTGCGCCGGGCAGGGCCAGCATGGCAAGGGCGGGAGCAGCAAGGAGCGCAAGACGGCGCATGGAAAGTCCTTTCGGGTTGGGATCTGCAGTGTGATACGCAGAGCGTGGGACCATCCCTCAAGCCATAGCGCAAATTTTGTCTTGAGGGATTTGGCCCGGGCGCGCGTAATGGGAATCGCGTGGAAAAAGGAAACCAGCCAGCAATGGCCGATATCGACGAACTCTTGGGCGCTCTTGCCGCCAAAGCGACACCGCCTTCGCTCTCCATCATCGATGACGAAGTGATGCGCGGGCTCACCCGGAGGCGCGAGAGCGCCACGGCACGGCGCGGCATGGTGATGGCCGTGGCGATAGCCGCTGTCGTCGGGATCGTCGGCTCCGTCGCGCCCGCAGCTCCGGCACAGGCAGAACCCCTGTTCGGCGTGCCCTCGGGCGCGCCCTCGCACCTGCTGGCGGACTGATGGGCGCGGCCATGCGCTATGTCGTGGTGGCGGTGGTCTCGGCCGCCGTCGCCCTTGCCGCCAGCCACTTTGCGCGTGGCTTCATGCCGATGCAGCACGGCAGTGAACTCCACCAGCTGATGCACGAGCGCCTCGATCTCTCCGCGCAGCAGAACCAGGAGATCGACCGGCTCGAGGCGGAATTCGCGAACACCCGTCGCACGCTGGACGAGCGCCTTCGCGCCTCGAACGCGGACCTTGCCCGCGCGATCGAGAGCGAACACCAGATCGGCCCGAAGGTGACCGGCGCAGTCGATGCCTCGCACATGGCAATGGGCGAGCTGCAGAAGGCGACACTGGCCCATGTCTTTGCGATGCGTGCAGTGCTCAAGCCCGATCAGCAGGCGATCTTCGACCGCGAGATCGCCCGCGCCCTGACTTCGCCCGATCGCCCTTCCCCCGACCGCCATTGATCCAGTGGCGGGGGGCAACGCTCCAGGGGAAAGCGACCCACAACTAGTCGCGAGCGCGCTTGCGGGCCGGCAGAGCGCCTATACAACGCTGCTCGCACGCCATCGCGAAGCCGTGTTCCGACTCGCCCGTCACCACGCCGGCGACGAGGGCGAGGCACTCGACATAACGCAGGAAGCCTTCATCGCCGCATTCGCCTCGCTGGCGAAGTTCGACGCCGCACGCCCGTTTCGGGCCTGGCTGATGCGCATTGCCGTGAACAAGTGCCGCGACTGGGCGCGGCGTCGTGCGGTGCGGCGGCTTTTCCGCATGGCGCGGCCCCTGGAAGATGCCTTCGATGTTGCCGATCAGAACCTCGATCCCGAGGCGCAAGCGATATCGCAGGCCGAACTGGCCCGCGTCTCGGCTGCCATCGCTGCGCTTCCAGCCAATCTCAAGGACCCGCTGATCCTGTGCCGCCTCGAAGGGATGAGCATGGCCGAAGCTGCCGACGTGCTTGGCCTGACCGAGAAGGCCGTCGAGACGCGGATTGAAGCGTCCCGGGTTTTCTGGAGGCTCCTATTTGTGAGAAGGAGCTGTGATGAG
>NZ_LSIA01000012.1:0-565 GCF_001556015.1 Novosphingobium sp. CCH12-A3
TCGCTATCCGTTCGCCCTTTCCGTGCAGATACGTCACTTTCGTGTAGTCACCCCTATATCGACGGGTGCGCGCTGCGTGAGGATCGCAAGGGATCGCTGTTCCGCACGATCGCACGCGGGACTAAGCGACTAAGCGATACCCCCCTGCCCCAAGCCAATGCCTTCGCGATGGTGCGCCGGCGCGCAGGCGCGGCCGAGATCGGGACGGCGATCGGCAACCATTCGTTCCGCGCGACCGGAATCACCACCTATCTGAAAAACGGCGGCACGTTGGAGACGGCGGCGACGATGGCGAACCACAGCTCTACCCGCACGACTCAGCTCTATGACCGCCGGCCCGATGACGTGACGCTGGACGAGGTGGAGCGGGTGTTGATCTAGGCGGCGATCGCTGGCGCACATCCCCAGCGCCCGCCCTGCCAATGGAACCCTACCTGCTGCGCGTTGCTGATCGCGGGCGGCTCGCCCTTGTGCCAGAAACCGAGCATCTTGCCCCGATCGTCCAGATGAGCGTCGGCGACGATCGCGCGCGCGGCCTGGATGAATTGCCCATACCCGAACACAT
>NZ_LSIA01000120.1:0-2914 GCF_001556015.1 Novosphingobium sp. CCH12-A3
CGCCGGTCGGCGAAGGGGCTTTCGCGTTTAGGGAAGAAGAAGGAAGGGCCCACCCCCAGCCCCTCCCGCCTGCGGGAGGGGAGAAGCTAAGGGGCGCCCTCCCGCCTGCGGGAGGGGAGAATGCTTCATCACTCCTCCACCCCAACCAGTTCACCCCCCACCCGCATCGCGCTGTTTCTCGAGCATCTCAGCCGCCACGGGCAGGTGCGCGCGGCGGCGCAGGTGGCGGGGGTGTCACAGCAGACGGCCTATGTCCGCCGTCGCCGCGATCCGGCCTTTGCCGCCGCGTGGGACGCTGCGCTGCTCCATGCGCGCGAGGCGGCCGAGCAGGTGCTCGCCACCCGTGCGCTCCACGGCACCACCGAGACGATCTGGTTCCGGGGCGAGGCGGTGGGCGAGCGGCGGCGCTTCGACGCGCGCCTGCTCCTTGCGCACCTCGCCCGGCTCGACGCCCGCGCGGCGCAGGCGCCGAGGGAAATCCACCACCTTGCCGAGGACTTCGACCGCATGCTGCTTGCTCTGGCCGAGGGCGCCGACGTCGCCGCCGCCACCGGCTTTGCCGACCCGGCGCAGGACCGCTTCACCAAGGCGTGCGAGAAGCAGGCCGAACAGGACTTCAAGCGCGCTTGCCCCTATCCCGCCGACGACGAGCCCGACGAGGCCTGGGACGACTGGCAGGAAGCCCACGACGCCCACATGGAAAGCGCCCGCCAGCTCGCCCGCGAAAGCTGGTCCGCCGCCCAGAACCGCCGCGAAGCCACGCTCCACGCCCTGTTCGGGGAAGAGGATGAGGAAGATCAGACCGAAATCAGGGAAGCCTGCTCCCCCGCGCAGGCGGGGGCCTCGTTGTCGTTACGGAACGAAAGCGAGAAACCCGAGCAAAGCGCCCCTGAACCATGTAAACCGCGTAAACCCCTCGGGCTGCTGCGGTGCGGAACCTCGCCCTCGGCGCTGCTGTCGGCGGGCCTCAGTTGGCCCCCTCTAGCGCCTCGCCAGCTTCCAGCCACGCCAGTTCCGCTTCCTCCAGCGCCTGCGCAACCTTGCTTCGCCGCTGTGACAGGTCACTCATGGTGAGCTTGGCGAATTCCGGCGCGGCGCTGCCCGGCTCGAACATCGCGCGGTCGATCTGCGCCAGCTCGGCCTGCAGTTTGGCCACGCGCTTTTCCGCTTCGGTCTGTGCCTTCTGCAGCGCCTTGTACGTCTCGCGCGCCGCGGCCCGCGCCTTGCGGTCCTGCTGCGCGCCGCCCTTGGCTGGCGTGTCGCTGCTGCCGCTCTCGGTCTTGGGCTGGTTCCGGCCGAGGATGAAGTCGATGTAGTCCTCGATGCTGCCGTCGAACGGCTTGGCGGTGCCGCCGTCGACGAGGACCAGGCGGTCGGCCACCAGTTCGGCCATGTGCCGGTCGTGGCTGATCAGGATCACCGCGCCCTTGTAGGCATTCAATGCCTGCACCAGCGCCTCGCGCGCATCGATGTCGAGGTGGTTGGTCGGTTCGTCGAGCACCAGCATGTGCGGCGCGTCGCGGGTGACGAGGGCGAGGGCTAGGCGCGCGCGCTCACCGCCCGACAGCGTGCCGACCTGCGCGGTGGCGCGGTTGCCGGAGAAGCCGAAGCGCCCCAGCTGCGCGCGGACGGCGGCGGGGCTCTTGCCCTCCATCGCCCGCGTCATCAGTTCGAGCGGGGTGCCGCCATCGGCGATCTCCTCGACCTGGTACTGGGTGAAGTAGCCGACTTGCATCTTCCCCGTCGCCGTCATCGCCCCGTCCATCGGCGCGAGCTGCGCGGCGAGCAGGCGGGCGAGCGTGGTCTTGCCGTTGCCGTTGCGGCCGAGCAGCGCGATGCGGTCATCCGGATCGATGCGCAGGTTCAGCCGCTGCAGCACCGGCTTGCCGGGCGCGTAGCCCACCGACGCCAAGTCCAGCGTGATCAGCGGCGGGCGCAGTTCCTCGGGGTCGGGGAAGTCGAAGCTGAGCGAGGGATCTTCGACCACCGCCGCGATCGGCTGCATCTTGGCCAGCATCTTGGCGCGCGATTGCGCCTGCTTGGCGGTCGAGGCGCGGGCGGAGTTGCGGGCGATGTAGTCGCGGAGCCGATCCGCCTGCGCTTCCTGCGCGGCGCGTGCGGCGGCCTGCTGGGCAAGCCGTTCGTTGCGCTGGCGCTCGAAGCTGTCGTACCCGCCGGGATAGAGCGTGAGCTTGCCGGCGTGGAGGTGGACGATGTGGTCGGCCACGTTGTTGAGCAGGTCACGCTCGTGGCTGATCAGCAGCAGCGTGCCGGGATAGGCCTTGAGGAAGTTCTCGAGCCACAGCGTCGCTTCAAGGTCGAGGTGGTTCGAGGGCTCGTCGAGCAGCAGCACGTCGGGCGCGGAGAAGAGCAGCGAGGCGAGCGCGACGCGCATCCGCCAGCCGCCGGAGAAGCTGTCGAGCGGGCTGCCTTGCATCGCCTCGTCGAAGCCGAGACCGATCAGGATGCGCGCGGCGCGGGCGTCGGCGCTGTAGGCATCGATGGCGAGCAGGCGATCGTGGACATCGCCGAGGCGATCGGGATCGGTGCAGGTCTCGGCCTCGGCGAGCAGCTGGGTGCGCTCGACATCGGCGGCGAGCACGGTTTCGAACGGCGTGGCGCTGCCTGCGGGGGCTTCCTGTGCGAGGTAGCCAAGGCGAGTGCGGCGAGGCATTTCGATCGCGCCTTCGTCAGGCTCGATCTCGCCGATGATTGCCTTGACCAGCGTGGACTTGCCCGCCCCGTTGCGCCCGACCAGTCCGACGCGCGCGCGCGGCGGCACGGCGACTGAGGCGCGGGAAATGATGTCGCGTCCGCCGAGGCGCACGGTGATGCCGTTGATGGTAAGCATGGGGAGAGACAGGCGTCCGTTAGAAATCTGGCGGTTAGCAAAATCAGGGAAAATCGGGCGCGC
>NZ_LSIA01000121.1:0-205649 GCF_001556015.1 Novosphingobium sp. CCH12-A3
GGTCCTGACCGAGATCGGGCCGTGGTATCGCAATCTGAAGAAGCCTTCGTGGCAGCCGCCCGACTGGCTGTTCGGCCCGGCGTGGACGGTGATCCTGGGGCTTGCCGCCTGGGCGGCGGTGCTGAGCTGGGATGGTGCCAGTGACGAGGCCGGGCGGATGACGGTCATCGCGCTGTTCGCCGTGAACTTCGTGTGCCACTTCCTGTGGTCGCCGCTTTTCTTTGCGCGCAAGCGGCCCGACTGGGCGCTGATCGAGGTGGTGCCGCTCTGGCTTTCGGTACTGGCGCTGTGCGTCATGCTGCGGCCGTTCTCGGTGCTGGCGAGTTGGCTGATCGTGCCCTATCTTGCGTGGGTGAGTTTTGCCGCCTGCCTCAACCTTGTCATCGTGCGGCTGAACCGGCCTTTCGGGGACGTGAGAGAAATCTCGTAGACGTGTGAATTGTCGCACATTCTTCTGCGACGAAGCGAGCTAATCAGCCCTTGCGACCCGAAGGGCTCTGCCAGTCAGAGTTCCTGAACTTCAAGGGGACGGCGCGAGCGATCGCACCGTCCCCCTTTTTTGCGTTCCGTTGCAACACCGAGGTCCCCGCTCCAAAATCCATTCAGGCGCGGGGACGCCGGGTTTTTGTCACGCGGCGAGCGCCAGGTCCTTGGTATCCTTCGTGGTGGGCACGAAGGGCAGGTAGGAGACGCGGTAGCGCACGGCGAAGGTGATCTGGTGATCGCCTGCAGCAAGTCCGCCGTTGAGCCCAATGATCCGGGCCTTCTCGCCGAAGTTCCAGCGATCGTCGTAGACGGTTTCCATCTCGTCGAGCGTGTAGGTGTTGCCGTGGGCGGAGAAGCGCACGGTTTCACGCGGCTGCACGACGCCGTCGACGGTGACCTGGATGTCCTCGATCATCGAGAGGCCGAGGCCGCGGTAATAGGGCAGGCGCCCGAGGAAGGAAAAGCCGCCGTTCTCGCTACGGAGGCTGCCCTCGACGATCATCTTGTTGTCCATCATGGGAAGAGTCTCCTTATTCTGCCGCTTCGGCCATGGCTTCCGCATCGGCGCAAGCGGTGGGCGAGGTCTTGATCGCGGGGTCCTGCGCTTCGCCGAGAAGGCGGGCGAGCATGACCTGCTGGCGGCGGACCTGTTCGACCGAATCCGGCTCCTGCGCGTCCTCGATCCAGCGGTTGCCTTCGTATTCCGAGCAGATGTAGCCGTCGTAGCCGCCCTGGTTCAGCACTTCGACGATCTTGTCGTAGGGGATCGAGGGCTCCACGTAGTCTTCGTTCATCTGGTAGAACTTGCCGTGGATGTTGTGGATGCGCGGCATGTAGTCGAGCATGCGCTTGGGCTCATAGGCGGCGTTGTGGCGCATGGTTTCGGCCATGGCGATGGCAGGGCCGGTGCCGCCCATCTCCTGCACGTTCAGGATGACGTATTCCGAAAGAACGCGGTCTTCATAGGCCTTCACGATGTAATCCGCGATGTTCTTCGGCACGCCAAGCCGCATGAACCGTTCAGTGAACACCGGCGGGAAGGCGTGGAGGAACATGCCCATGTCGGGCAGGAAGCCGAGCGCGTCCGAACCGGACTTCTCGAAGGCTTCGGCGTGGCGGATGATCCAGGGGTGATCGAAGTGCAGCGGGGCGTGGACCTCGATCAGGATCTTGATGCCCTTTTCCTCGGCATAAGGCGCGGCGGCAACCAGCACTTCGGGCGCGATCGAGACGAGGGCGCGGATGTACTTCGCGCCAAGGCGGGCGCCGAAGTCGATGTCCTTCCTCACGCTGGCGACCTGCTCTTCCAAGGGCATCAGGCGGCCCTTGTAGCGCTTGTAATCCAGCATGAAGTCATGACAGACGGCGGTGCAATCGTACTGCGCGATCATGCGGTGCCAGTTTTCGATCTCGGCTTCGGCCACGCCATATTCGGGCCAGCCCCAGAACGACTGTTCGCCGATGACCTCGATGCCCTTGGCGCCGAGTTCGGCACTGGTGCGGATGCAGTCCTCGAGGGTCATCTTACCCTGGAAGGTCTCGTTCTGGTAGGAATAGAGGCTCACGCCCCTCTTGATCTTGGACACACGTCACCTCTTGGCGGGGTTGTTGCGGATAGCCGGCACAGGCTCGATCGAAATGCCGAGTTAGCGTTGCGGACAGGGCGGGAAGGGGCGTGCAAGATAGCGCAGGCCTTTCGCTCTCTCCTGGGGTCTGCCGCCCCTTATTGGAATGGATATTCTAACAATATGCGGCGCCCGTCAAGTCCTGCTTGACCATCGTTTTAGAATCACCATACTTATTCTGAATCCGCGATGCCGCGCATGATGCGGTGCTGCCCGAAAAGACTGCAAAGGGAGATGGAGATGAACGCAAAGACGTTGCGCCGGGCCATGATCGGCCTTCTGGCAAGTGCCGCGCTGGCAGGTCCGGTAATGGCAGGTCCGGCCGCTGCAAAGGACGATCTGGCCGCGATCAAGGCCGAGATGCAGGTGCTGAAGGCGCAGGTCGAAGGCGCGCGCGACCGGGCCGCGGTGGAAAACCTGTTCTCGCGCTACATGTACCTGCACAATGCCTTCCGCGATACCGACATCATCCCGCTGTGGGCGAAGAAGGGCACGCCGGGCGTGCGCTCGCAGTACAGCAACCTTGGCGTCTACACCGATTGGGACAAGATCATGTCCTACCACCAGGGCCGTCCCGCGCCGGTCAGCAAGCTGGTGTTCCACTATGTGACGACGCCGGTGATCGAAGTGGCTGGCGATGGCCAGACCGCCAAGGGCCTGTGGATCGTCAACGGGCTGGAATCGGGCCTGGTCGATGTCGACAAGGCCAAGAACATGCCTGCCTGGATGTTCGAGAAGGACCTTGTGCAGGGCAAGAAGGTGTGGATGCACAACGTCTACCTCAAGTACGGGGTCGACTTCATCAAGCAGGACGGCCAGTGGAAAATCTGGCACTTCCACTGCTTCGAGGTGGCCCGCGCGCCCTATGGCATGGGCTGGATTCCCTTTGCTGCTGTCGCTCAGGACGATGCCTTCAACGTTGACCTGATGTATGTGGGCGAGGACGGCAAGCCGGTGTTCATGCCCAAGGTCGATGGGCCCGCCACGGTGCTTTCCAACACCTACCGCACCGATACCTCGCAGAAGCTCGAGGCGCGTCCGCCCGAACCGTATCGCACCTTCAGCGAAACCTTCGAGTACTGACCGGCATGATGCGGATCGCGGGCCCTGTCGGGGCGTTCGCCCTTGCTTTTGCGGCGAACGTCTCCTTTGCGCAGACCGTGGTGGCGACCAGCGGCGGCGCGGTCCGCGGGACGGTGAAGGGGGGCGCCGAGGCTTTCCTCGGCATCCCCTATGCCGCGCCGCCGGTGGGGCCGCTGCGCTGGCGCGAGCCGCAGGGGGCGGCTCCGTGGCAAGGCGTGCGCGAGGCATCTGCGTTCGGGCCGGTGTGCCAGCAGGGCGTACCGGCGCCGTGGGGCCCCTATACAGCTGAGTTCCTTGCCGCGCCGCCGATGAGCGAGGACTGCCTGACGCTCAATATCTGGCGTCCGCAGCATGCGGTAAAGAAGTTGCCGGTGCTGGTGTTCATCCACGGCGGCGGTTTTGGCGGCGGGGCGGGCAGCCTGCCGATCTATGACGGGGCGAAGCTTGCCGCGCGGGGCGCGGTCGTCGTCACGATCAACTATCGCGTCGGCGTACTGGGCTTCATGGCGCATCCGGCGCTGACGGCGGAATCGCCGCTGGGGTCTTCGGGCAATTACGGACTGCTGGATCAGATCGCCGCGCTGAAATGGGTGCGCGCCAATGCTGCGGCATTCGGTGGCGACGCGGCCAACGTGACCGTTTCGGGCGAGAGCGCGGGCGCGGCTTCGGTGGCGGACCTGATGGTATCACCGATGGCCAAGGGCCTGTTCGACAAGGCGATCGCCTTCAGCGGCGCCAGCATGGCAGTGGATGTGCCGCCGCTGGCGAAGAACGAGCAGATCGGGGCAGAGCTTGCGGCCAAGCTGGGCAAGGCGAGCATCGCGGAAATGCGCGAGGTTTCTGGCGAGGCGCTGATCGAGGCGACGCGCTATGTGCCGGGCGCCAGCAGCGGTCCACCGCCGCTGCGGTTCGTGCCCAATGTCGATGGCAAGGTGGTGCCGTTCGATCCGGTCCGGGCGAGCGGCCCGGTGGTTAGCCCGGTGCCCTTGATCACCGGGTACAATAGTGCCGAGATGATCGATCCTTCGGTGCGGACGCCGGCGCAGTTCGAGGCGGCGGTGCGGGCACGCTATGGCGCGTTCGCGGACCGTCTGCTGGCGCTCTATCCCCATGCGACCGAGGCGGAAGCGATTGCTTCGAACACGCTGATCGCGCGCGATCGCTACATGGCAGGACTGCTGCTGTGGGCGAAGGAGCGCACCCGCAGTGCGCGGCAACCGGTCTTCGCCTATGTCTATGATCATGCCTACCCGGCGGTGCGGGGCGGGCAATCGTGGGGGGCCTTCCACTCTTCGCAATTGCCCTATGTGTTCGGCAACATCGGGATCGGCGATCGGGCGTGGACGGCGGCGGAGGGGCGCGTGGTGCGGCAGTGGCAGGACCGCCTGCTGGCCTTCATGCGCAGCGGCGCGCCGGGCAAGGGCTGGGCCAAGGTCGGCCCGACGACGAGCGGCGTGATGGGGCTGGGGGACCGTGAAGCGATGCGGCCGGCGGTATCCTCGCCCGAACGCCTCGAGGCGTTCAAGGCCTATGCTGCAAGTGGTGGCAAGCTGGGATTGATTTAAGTAACAATACGTTAGTGTGGCGACGATAGTTTAGGTTCCTGGTCGTAAGTAGAGCCTGAGATTTTGCCCTCGGGTTTCTTTTCAGCCACGGAGAACGCCTTGCCGACGGGACGATCCACGCCGGGACGCTATGCGCAGATGCTTGCGCGGTCCGCTACTGCCGCCATCTGCGCCGGGCCTGACAACCTGATCCTTTCGTGGAATTCCGCGGCCGAGCAGTTGTTCGGCTTCAGCGCGGAGCAGGCGATCGGCAAGCCGCTGACGATCATCATGCCGGAGCGCTACCACGCCGCGCACGAGGCGGGATTGGCCCGCGCCGTAAAGAGCGGCAAGGCGCGGTTGGCGGGCAAGGCCATCGAGATGCTGGTGCGCCATGCCGACGGACATGAAATCCCGGTCGACCTTTCGCTGTCGATGTGGGAGGAGAACGGCCAGCCGATGTTCGGCGCGCTGATCCGCGACATCACCGATCGGCAGGCGGCCAAGCGTCGGCTCGAGCATCTCGCCCACTGCGACACGCTGACATCCTTGCCCAACCGCAATGCCTTGAACGCCCGGCTGGAGGAAGCGATCGCGCGCGGCTCCTGCGCGCTGATGCTGCTTGACCTCGACGGGTTCAAGGACATCAACGACACGCTGGGCCATAGCGTAGGCGACCTGCTGCTGGCTGATGTGGCGCGGCGGATCGAAGGCTGCGTGGGCGATGCCGACATGGTGGCGCGGTTCGGCGGCGACGAGTTTGCCATCGTCCTGTCCGATTGCAGCAATCCGCTGCGGATCGATTCGCTGTGCCGTGCAATCTTCGAAAGTCTCGCCACCCCGTTCCAGATCAACGGCAAGAACGTGTTTGTCGGCACCAGCATCGGCATCGCGCTGGCGCCGAAGGATGCATCGACGGTGGACCAGCTGTTGTCGCGCGCGGACCTTGCGCTCTACAGCGCCAAGGCCGAGCACGGGGCGCAGCGCAAGTATTACCTGCCGACGATGCACAACCGCTCGGAGCAGCGCCAGAGGCTGGGGGCGGAACTGCGCGAGGCCTTGCCGCAAGGGCAGTTCGTGCTGCACTTCCAGCCGCAGGTCTCGCTCGAAGACAAGGCGCTGCTGGGCGTGGAGGCGCTGCTGCGCTGGAAGCACCCGCAGTTCGGATTGCTGCACCCCGATGCCTTCCTGTCCGTGCTGGATGACAGCGTTGTAGCCGAGGACGTGGGCGACTGGGTGATCGATGAGGCCTGCCGCGTGGCCAGTGCCTGGCGCAGCGCCGGGCTTGGCGAAGTGCGCATGGCGGTGAACCTGTTTGCGGCGCAGTTGCGCTCGCCCCGGCTCTATGGCGTGATCGGCGAGGCCTGCCGCAAGCACCGCATCTCACCCACGCAGCTGGAAATCGAGATCACCGAGAATATCGTGATCAAGCACAACGATGAAGTTGCCACGATGCTCAAGCGCCTGAAGACGCTGGGGGTGGACATTGCCTTCGACGATTTCGGCACCGGGTATGCCTCGCTCAGCCTGCTGCAGCGCTATCCGCTGGATCGGCTCAAGATCGACCGCTGCTTTGTCGAGGCGATCCATCGTTCGGATGCGGACGCCGCGATTGTCGATGCGGTGCTGCAGATGGCGCGCACGCTTGGCCTGGAAGTGATCGCCGAAGGGGTGGAAACGCGCGAGCAGGAACGGGTGCTGCGCGAACTTGGCTGCAAGGAAGCGCAGGGGTTCCTTTATGGACGGGCCGTTGCGGCGGACGAGATCGTGCGCCTGTTCGCGCCCGTTCCGCAAGCGCGGGTGGCTGCTGCAAGGTAGGGCAGCGCGGCAGGCTGGGAGAGGGGTAGGTTGCCATTTTTTGCCATGCAATCTATCTTGGCGGCATGTCTTCGATGAACATTTCGCTGCCAGACGCCTTGAAGTCTTTCGTTGACGCCCAGGTTGCAAACCGGGGGTTCGGCACGAACAGCGAATACGTCCGCGAGCTGATCCGCAAGGACCAGGACGTGCAGCGACTGCGGGGGATGATTCTGGATGGCGCAGCCTCGCCAATTGCGGGCGAGGTGGATGAGGCCTACTTCGACGGATTGCGAAAGCTGGCGCGGGACAGCGTCGGCAGCTGAGCAGAAGCGGGCCGATGCGCCGTCTGGTTTTCCATGAGCTGGCAGACAAGGATGCCCGGCGCGCTACGGAAGACTATGCCCTGACAGCCGGGCTGGATGTTGCCCTGCGCTTTGTCGACAGATTGCAGGATACATATGCGTCGGTCGCCCGTGCGCCGAACGGAGGTTCACCGCGGTGGGCTTACGAGTTGTCGGTGCCGGGTCTTCGTTCGAGAAGCGTAAAGGGATTTCCCTGGGCGGCTTTCTATCTTGTGGCGGAGGATCGCATCGAAATCCTCCGCCTGCTTCATCTGCAGAGCGACATCCCTGCATGGCTCGCCGCCGATCCAGAAGCGTGAATTGCCAAGCCGCGGTCAGGGCCTGGTCGGATAGTCCTTCGCTTCTTCCAGTACGGGCAAGGTGACCTTGCCTGTGGCGGCCCATTCGGTGCCGCGCAGGATCAGGGTCTGCAGCGGCTGGAAGTGGAGCGAGACTTCATCGTGGCCAAGCGTGATCGAGAAGACGCGGCCCTTGCCGTAGTCGGCGGTCCAGACCTGAGGGTGATCGGCGTCGATGCCTTTCATGGCTTTGAGCTTTTCGGGCGTATAGGCGGCGGCGGGATACTTGGGGCCGGTCAGCTTCGGGTCATAGGCGGCGGCGGAATCGTGGGCGGTGGCGAGGACGTGGATCTTCGCATCCGGGTCCATGCCCATGTTGGTGTACATGTCGTCGTTGTAGGTCCAGATGAATTCGCGCATGCCCGCAGTGATCGGGTGGGTGCGGTCAACCAGATGGACGGGGAAGGCACCCGGAGGGGCACGGCGGCTGGTGCCGGGTTCCATCGCGCCGCCGATCAGCTTCTTGTATTCGGGTATGTCCCGCCCCCAGGTGAAGCTGGAGTGATAGGCGACGAGCCCGCCGCCTTCGCGCACGTATTGGTAGAGCGCCTTGAAGGCGCTGTCCGACCACACCTTCTGCACCGGATCGGCATAGTTCCAGCGGCTGGAATAGTTGAGCAGGACGACGTCGTACTGCTTTAGCGTTTCCAGCGTGCCGTTGTCGAAATCCTCGGTCACGCGAACGTCGAAGCGCTTGGTATCCTGCATCATGGTGCGCAGCATGTTGTTCACGCCGGTCCAGTCATGCTCGTAGGAATTGCGGCCCGAAATGATGAGGACCTTGAGGCGGTTCTCGGCCGGGTTCACCGGGATGGCGACGCGCTGCACGGTTTCGGGCGGGCGGTAATCGATGGTGACGATGACCTGCGCGGCGGCAGGCACGGCGATGCAGGCCGCAAGCAGGGCGGCTGTGATCTTCTTCATGAGGTTCTCCCTTATTCCGCCGCTGCGGGCTGGCGCGCGGCGATGTCGTTGCGGATGGTTTCGTGCAGGCCGTCCATCGGCCATATCAGGACGACCACGGTCTGCAGGCCGAGCAGGACGACGGCGCTGCCGTAGTAGGTCCAGCGGATCGCTTCGCGCGCGGCATCAGTCACGGCATCGGGCACATAGCCTGCCGCGCCGAGCATGAAGGCGAAGCCTGCGGTGCCCACTGCCATGCCGACCTTGGTGGAGAGGCTGATGCCTGCCGAAAGCAGGCCCTCGCGCCGGGTGCCGAACTTCCATTCATGGTAATCCACTGTCTCGGCGATCATCGCGAAGGCGGCGGTAATGGTGATGGACGTAGCAAGGCAGGCGGCGATGTAGAGGCTGAGGAAGGCGGCAGTGTTGTCCTGCGCCAGCGGGAGCACAGCGAAGATCACGGCGGCGAGCGCGAGGACGAAGGCGCTGCCCTTCCTGATGCCGGTGCGGGCAAGGATCGGCGGGGCGACGAACGAGGACAGCAGCAGCATCCCCGAGACGGCAGGCAGCATGACCGAGATCAGCCAGGGCTGGCGCATCACGTCGATCGCGAAATAGGCGGTCGCGCTCATCATCAGGCCGAAGCGGATGAAATAGAGCAGGCACGAGGCGAAGACGACGAGCCAGGCCTTGTTTTGCAGCATTTCCTTTACCGCCGGGCCGACGGCGAAATCGGGCGAGGAGCCGTCCTCGAAGCGCTCCTTGCAATTGGCGAAGAGCGCGAGCGTTGCGGCAAAGCCGATCGCGGCAAAGAGCATCGCGACGTACTGGAAGCCCTTGTTCTGGTCTTCCCCGCCGAAAACCCCGACCAGCGGCATGACGGCAGCGGTGCCGAGCACGACCGAGATCGAGGTGCCGACGCCGCGCATGCCGGACAGCTTGAGTCGCTGCTTCGGGTCCAGCGTCATCATCGGCATAAGCGCGGTATAGGGGATCGCCTGGACCGACATCAGGATGCCCAAGGCCTTGAACGTGACGAAGGCATAGACCAGCTGCGCGCTGTCGCTCCAGTCGGGCACGTGGAACAGCGCGACGGTGAGCAGCGCATAGGGCAGGGCGGTGAACAGGAAATAGCCGCGCGTGCGGCCCCAGCGGCTGCGGGTCTTGTCGACCATGATGCCGACCACCGGATCGATGATGGCATCGAGCAGGCGCGCGATCAGGAAGATGGTACCCACCCCTGCCGCCGGCATGCCGACGACATTGGTGTAGTAGAACAGCAGGAACCCGCTGGCCATGTTGTAGGCAAGGCTGGTGCCCATGTCGCCCATGCCGTAGCTGAGGCGTTCGGCGAAGCTCAACTTTTCGTTTGCCACATCCCTCTCCCGGACCGCAGCGTTACAGTTTGCTCAGAGCGCCAGCGTCTTGCGGGTCAGCTCGAGCGACTGGTCCATCGGCAGGGTGGGGAAATACTCCATGCCGATGCTGCCCTTGTAGCCAAGGCTTTCGAGCGTTCCCATCACATGGCCCCAGTCAACCGTGCCGGTGCCGGGTTCGTTGCGGTCGTCCATGTCAGCCACCTGCACATGGGCGACGAGGTGGATGCGGCCTTTCAGAACGTCGGCAATATCCTCGCCCATCACGGCGCTGTGCCAGACATCGTAAAGCAGGCGCAGATTGGGGCTGCCAACCGCTTCGATGAGGTCCAGCCCCAGCGTGGTACTGACGAGGTACATTGCCGAGAACAGGCGGGTGTTGAGTGGTTCGAGCAGGAGGGTGACGCATGCTGCTTCCGCAAGCGCGGCGGCTTCCTTCAATGCGGCGACGGCGTTGGCGAAGTGGTCTTCCTCGCTCATGCCTTCGACCTTGAAGCCCGATGCGACGATCAGCGGTGGTTTGCCGAGGGGGGCAGTGGCTTCGATGGTTTCGGCCACGGCCTGCACCATCTCGGCGCGTTCGGCCGGATCGACGATGGAGCGGCGCGGATCGACGCAGATGCCGGTGAGCGTGACGCCGGTTTCAGCAAGGGCTGCGCCGATCGCTTCGACGGGCTTGTCCCGCCAGAGGTGGAACTCGACCAGATCGAAACCGCCAGCCTTGGCGGCGCGGATGCGCTCGGCGAGGTCACCGGCTTCGGCGAACTGCCATTCGATGCAGGAGGAAAGAGGGTAAGCAGCAGGCACGTCGATCTCCCAATCGGCGGCCCCGCACCATGCGGTGCGTTTGCCTGGCGGCAGAAAGGGCCGCTACTTTATTGGAATGCATGTTCGCATTCTCGCGGGCCTAGGTCAAGAGGGCTCCGCCGAATGCGACAGCAACACTAAGACATAATGCAGACCGGGGTTTGACAAATAGAATCTATATTCCAGAATAAGCCTTCGCATTCCGGCCGAATCGGCGGCGAACAAGTTTTGGGAGGAAAAACCAGATGAAATCGAATGGATTCAAGTTCCTGCTGCTGTGCGGCGCAGGCTGCATCGTGCCGTTTTCGGCGGCTCTGGCGCAAAGCGAAGCAGACGAGGCTGCCGACCCCAATGTCATCATCGTGACCGCGCAGAACCGGTCGCAGAACGTGCAGGACGTGCCGATCGCGATCAACGTGGTCAGCGGCGAGGCGCTCAAGGCTTCGGGCGTGACCGATCTCGTCTCGCTCCAGCGCGTGGCGCCGGTCGTCCAGATCGTGAACGATACCGTGCTGACCCGCGTCACCGTTCGCGGCATCGGTTCGAACAGCAACGACGAGGCGCAGGACCAGGCCATCGCCATCAACATCGATGGCGAATACATCAATCGCCCGACCGTGCTGAATGCCGCGCTTTTCGACCTCGATCGCGTTGAAGTGCTGCGCGGGCCGCAGGGCACGCTCTATGGCCGCAACGCCACCGGCGGCGCGGTGAATTTCATCACGCGCAAGCCCGGCAGCGAATTTGCCGCCAACGGCAGCCTGAGCTATGGCAACTTCAACCACGTGATCGCCGAGGGCGGCGTCACCGTGCCGCTGGGCGACATCGGCGGCATCCGCGCATCGGGCATCTACTCCGACCGCGATGGCTACAACTACCACCCGAACATCGACCAGCGCAGTGGCGATGACAACACCTGGGGTGGCCGTCTGAGCCTGCGGCTCGAGCCGGTCTCGGGCCTGAAGATCAACGCGGCGGTCGAGCGGGTGGAGCAGGACATCGTCGTTCCTGCCCAGGCCTTCATGAACTTCAACGCGGCCGGCAACTCGCCGGGAGCGGGCTGCGCCGCCAACCCCGGTTGGGTCGAGATTGCCCCCGCTGTTCCGGGTACGCAGTGCATTCCGGCGCTGACCAACAATCTCGCCAACGTCGACCGTTCGACCTACAATGCACCGGCGAGCGGCCTTGGCAGCAACGACCTGAAGTCCACCGCCGTGCGCGGCAGCATCGCCTATGATTTCGGCGCCGCCACCGTGACCTACACCGGCGGCTTCCGCGAGACCGATGCGCTTTCCGCGCTGGGCCTTTCGCCCGCCTATCGCTTCAACACCTTTGTCGGCAACACCAAGACCCACAGCCACGAGCTGCGCCTCAATGGCGAGAGCGACCTGCTGGTCTGGCAGACGGGCGCGTTCTACTTCAACGAGAAGCTCGACGTGGAGCGCGGGCTCTTTCGCTTGCCGCCGCCGCCGTTCCTGCTCGGCGCCAATGGCGGATACGTAAACTACTTCTTCCGCAACGTGGAGTCGCGCAGCTGGGCGGTGTTCGGCCAGACCGACGTGAAGCTTTCGGACGAGTTCACGATCGTGGCCGGCCTGCGCTATACCGATGACAAGCGCTCTGCCCGTTATCGCGACCATGGCGGTGCGATTGCCAATCCGTCCAACCCGCTGTTCAACACCGGCAACGTCCGGCCGACCAACCCCGGCACGCCCCTGCGCAATCTGACGCTGGGTTCGGAAGCGGACAAGCTGACCTGGCTGGCCGGCGTGAACTTCAAGCCCGATGCCGATACGCTGATCTATGGCAAGGTTTCGACCGGCTTCAAGGCGGGCGGCTTCGATTCAGTCGGCCAGTATGCGCCGGAAACCAACACGGCTTACGAAGCAGGCCTGAAGAAGAACTTCGGCGCATCGTCGCAGCACACCTTCAACCTTGCCGGCTTCTACTATGACTACAAGGACCTGCAGGTCGGCGTGCTGCTCGATACGACGAAGGGCAGCCAGATCTTCAACGCCGGCAAGGCGAGGATCTGGGGCGTCGAAGCCGAAGCGGTGATCAAGCTTTCGGACAACGACACGTTCTCGGCCACGGCGAACTACGTCAACGCCGAGTACCAGCAGCTCCTGACTGCAATCCCGGTGTTCTGCGTGAGCGGCTCGGGTTGCCGTCCGAGCGGCGGCAACGGCGAGCTGACGGTCGGCAACCTCGAGACGACGCCGGGCGTTGTCACGCAGCCCAACCTTGCCGGCAACACCCCGCCGATGACGCCCGAGTGGACGATCACTCTGGCCTACGACAAGGTGATCCCGCTGGGCGACATGGGCAGCCTGACGGCCAGCGTGTTCTCCACCTTCAAGAGCGCGTACTTCGGCGACGTGTTCAACTACCGCGATTCGAAGCAGACGGCCTTTACCCAGACCGACCTGTCGCTGACCTATGCGCCGGAAAACAAGCGCTTCAGCCTGCAGGGCTTTGTCCGCAACATCGAGAACACCCGTCCGTTGACCTATGCCGGGTTCACCGTGGCCGGGCCGGACGACATCTATAACTGGCAGTTCGCCGCGCCGCGCACCTATGGCGTGCGGTTGAGCGTCGACTTCTGATCGGCGTGATCGCCTGACGGACAGAAGAGGCGGGCCGCAAGGTCCGCCTCTTTTCATTGGGCGTCACGATATTGCCAAGCGACGGTTGCGCGTCCAGAGCGGCTCGGGTTGGACGACGATCGGGGATGCGCGATGGGTGACGAGGCGGGTACAACCTTGCGGCTGGAACGCGATGGCGCGGTGGCGCGCCTGCTGATCGACCGGGCGGACAAGCGCAACGCCTTCAACATCGCGATGTGGCAGCGTCTGCCCGAATTGCTGGCCGACGCCGACGCCGATCCGGACGTCAGGGTGCTGGTGGTGAAATCCGCCAATGGCGGCGCGTTCTGCGCTGGCGCCGACATTGCCGAACTGCTCGCCAACAAGGACGATGCGGCATGGCGCGCGGCAAACCAGACCGCGATCAACCGCGCGCAATACGAATTGACCCGCTTTCGCCTGCCGACCGTGGCAATGGTCGAGGGCGATTGCGTGGGTGGCGGCTGCGGCATCGCGCTGGCCTGCGACATCCGCGTGGCGGGGCCTGAGGCGCGGTTCGGCATCACGCCGGCCAGGCTGGGCCTGGTCTATCCGCTGCATGACGTGAAGCTGCTGGTCGATCTCGTCGGGCCGGGACAGGCGCGGCGGATGCTGTTTACCGGCATGCTGCTGGGGGCAGAGGAGGCGAGGGACGTCGGGCTGGTCGAGGAACTGGCCGCGAGCGAGGACGCGCTGGTCGCGCAATTGCTGGCGGCATCGCCCTTTTCCACGCAGGCGATCAAGGGCTTCGTGCGCAACGTGCTCGACGGGCAGGTGGGCGATGACGCCGAGAGCTTGCAGGTGTTCGCCTCGGCGTTTGAAGGCGCGGATTTCCGCGAAGGCACCACCGCCTTTGTCAAGAAGCGAAAGCCCTTCTTCGGCAGATAGCACGCCCTTTGGAACCAAGTCCGGCCCGCGCGGTTCTGGAAGGGTTCCAAAGAGGTAATCCATGATAGGCAAGATCATTTCCGCAGTGGTCGGCAAGAAGATTGCCGATCGCACCCCCGGCATGAGCGAAGGCACCGGCGCGCTGATCGGCGTTGCCGCGGCCACGGTCATGCGGCGCATGGGGCCACTGGGCATGCTGGCAGCCGCCGGCGGCACCTGGGCCGTATCGCGCGCGATGAAGAAGAAGCAGGCCCGCCAGGCCGCTTCGGGCACGACACGCACGTATTGATCCCGTTCCCCTCGGACCGTCGCGCGCTCTTCCCCCCTCCCGGCGCGCGGCGGTCCACCCTCGGGAACCGACTTTCCTCATATTTCCCGCGTGAACGGGCGGGCGCAGTGTTCCTGCGCCCCGCACCCGTGCGCGCAACCCAAGGACACGCGCCATGGCCAAGACCGGCAAGACCACCAATGAATCGTCCTCGATGTCTCCCGCGCTCGACAATGCGCTTGCCGATCATCAGCCGGGGGCCGGGCAGGGCGCCTATGCCACGCAGACCGGCAATGCCGGTGAAACGCATCAGGACGCTACCGCCGGAGCCGATGGCGCGGCCTATCTTACCGACAACTTCGGCCACCGCCTGTCGGACAACCAGAACAGCCTGAAGGCGGGCGCGCGCGGGCCGACGCTTCTGGAAGATTTCATCCTGCGCGAGAAGATCTTCCACTTCGATCATGAGCGCATTCCCGAGCGCATCGTCCACGCCCGTGGCTCTGCCGCGCATGGCGTGTTCGAGGTGACCAAGGCGATCCCGGAACTGACCAAGGCGGGCCTGTTCCAGAAGGAGGGCACGACCTGCCCGGTGTTCGTGCGTTTTTCGACCGTGGCCGGTGGTGCCGGATCGATCGACACCCCGCGTGACGTGCGCGGCTTTGCGGTCAAGTTCTATACCGACGAAGGCAACTGGGATCTGGTTGGCAACAACATCCCGGTGTTCTTCATCCAGGATGCGATGAAGTTCCCCGACCTGGTCCATTCGGTGAAGATGGAGGCCGATCGCGGCTATCCTCAGGCAGCGAGCGCCCACGATACGTTCTGGGACTTCGTGGGCCTGATGCCCGAGACCATGCACATGATCATGTGGGCGATGAGCGACCGTGCCATCCCGCGCACCTTGCGCATGATGCAGGGCTTCGGCGTCCACACCTTCCGCTTCGTCAACGCTGCGGGCGAGGGCAAGTTCGTGAAGTTCCACTGGAAGCCGGTGCTGGGCATGGAATCGCTGATCTGGGACGAGGCGGTGAAGATCGCCGGGGCCGATCCCGATTTCCACCGCCGCGACCTGTTCGAAAGCATTGCTGCAGGCAGCTTCCCGGCATGGGACCTGGGCGTGCAGGTGTTCGACGAGGAGTTCGCCGCAGCACAGCCCTATGACGTGCTCGACGCGACCAAGCTGATCCCCGAAGAGGACGTGCCGGTGGAGATCATCGGGCGCATGACGCTGAACCGCAATGTCGACAATTTCTTTGCCGAGACCGAACAGTCGGCGTTCCTGCCGAGCAATGTCATCCCCGGCATCGACTTCTCGAACGATCCGCTGCTGCAGGGGCGGCTGTTCTCGTACCTCGATACGCAGAAATCGCGGCTTGGCACGACCAACTTCCACCAGATCCCGGTCAACGCGCCCAAGTGCCCGTTCCACAACATGCAGCGCGATGGCCTGATGCAGACGCTGGTGCCGACGGGACGCGCCAATTACGAACCCAACTCGCTCAACGAGGCGGGCGAGGACAGCGGCCCGCGCGCTTGCCCCGACACCGGCTTCACTTCCTTCCGCGAGAACGGCGAACGCAACGATCCGACCGAGAAGGTGCGCGTGCGCGCCGAACTCTTCGCCGATCACTACAGCCAGGCGGCGCTGTTCTATCACTCGCAGACCGAGAACGAGCAGGCGCACATGGCCTCGGCGCTGGTGTTCGAGCTTTCGAAGTGTGCGATGGAGCATGTGCGGATGCGCGTGCTTTCGCGCCTGCGCAACGTGGACGAGAATCTGGCCGCGCGGGTGGCTGATGGTCTGGCCATGGATCTGCCCGAGAAGGCGCCTGCCGCGCGCGAGCCGGTGGAGATGAAGCCATCGGACGCGCTGTCGATCCAGAAGCAGGCGAAGATGACCTTCGAGGGCCGCAAGGTCGGCATCCTCTTTGCCGAAGGATCGGACAAGGCGACGATCGACAAGCTGAAGGCGGGCGTCGAAGCGGCGGGCGGATCGGTGTTCCTGGTTGCGCCCAAGGTTGGCGGCTTGTCCGTCAAGGGCGGAACGCTCAAGGCCGATGGCAAGCTTGATGGCTCGCCCTCTGTCCTGTTCGATGCGGTGGCTTCGGTGCTGATGCCGGCGGAAGCCGAAAAGCTCAGCAAGCAGGGCGCGGCGGTGCAGTGGTTCATGGACGCCTATGGCCACTGCAAGACCATTGCCCACTGCAATGGCACCAAGGTCATCCTCGAGAAGGCGGGCGTGGAGCCGGACGAAGGCGTGGTGCCGAACGAAAAGTTGCTGGAAGTGGGGCCGGTGCGCCACTTCGCGCGCGAGCCGAAGATCCGCGATCTCGCCTGAGGAGACGACAGATGGCGACAGTGACCAAGATGAAGCCTGCCGAGGCCAAGGCGAAGGCTATCGCCAAGGCCAAGGCGATTGCTCCTGACGTCCCGGCGCAGATCGGGCAGACCCCGGCGACGGACCTGCGTGGCCTGCCCGACGTGTTCGGGCGGCTGATCGAGGACCATGACCGGCACCGTGCGCTGCTGGCCATGCTCGAGGCGACCGGCGGCAAGGGCGATGATGCCCAGGCGCTGTTCGAGGAGCTGGTCTATGAACTGAAGGGCCACGCTGCCGCTGAAGAGCAGGCGCTGTGGTCAACCGTGCTGCGCAACCCGGAAACCACCGAGTTCGCCCGCCATGCCGTGGCCGAGCACAAGGACATCGACAAGATGCTCGACGATCTTGCCGCGCGCGACATGGGCACGCCCAAGTGGCTGGAACGCTTTGCCGCGCTCAAGCATGAATACCTGCACCATATCCGCGAGGAGGAGCAGGAGCAGTTCGTGGAGAGCGAGAAGATCCTGACCGCTGCCGACCGCAAGCACATGCTGGCCGTGTTCGAGCGGCGCAAGGAGGCGGAAAAGGCGGCGGCGGAAGTGAAGCCGAGGCTGAGGATCAACGATATCGCCTAAGGCATCAGTACCGTCGATCCGGTGGTCTTCCTCGCCTCGAGATCGCGGTGCGCCTGGGCGACTTCGGCGAGCGGGTAGGTCTGGCCAATGGTCACGGCAATCGCTCCGCTGGCGATCATGTCCCACACCCGCGCCGATCACGCCGCGCGTTCGGAAGGGTCGGCGTAATAATGATATAGCGTCGGGCGGGTCACGAACAGCGAACCCTTTTGCGACAATGTGCCAAGTGCGACACCGCTGACCGGACCGGAGGCGTTGCCATAGCTGACGATCAGCCCGCGCCGGGCGGTGGAATCGAGGCTGGCTTCCCAGGTGTCCTTGCCCACGCCATCGAAAGACACGCGCACGCCGGCGCCGCCCGTCACTTCACGCACGCGCGGGCCGACGTCCTCACGCGAATAGTCGATCACGTGGTCCGCACCGGCAGCGCGTGCAATCTCGGCCTTTTCAGGCGTGGAGACGGTGCCGATCACCGTGGCGCCGATGTGCTTGAGCCACTGCACCAGCATCAGACCGACGCCGCCCGCTGCGGCATGGACCAGCACCGGCCAGCCCGGCTGAACCTGTGCGCAGCGCTCGACCAGGAATTCGACGGTGAAGCCCTTGAGAATGGCGGCCGCAGCGGTCGCATCGCTGATGGCATGGGGCAGCTTGAACAGTGCGCCTTCGGGATAGATGCGCGCCGTGGCATAGGCGCCAAGTTCCGGCCCGAAGGTGGCGACGCGATCGCCTGCAGAAAACGCGGTAACGCCATCGCCCACCGCAACCACGCGCCCTGCCGCTTCCACGCCCAGGCCGCCGGGAATCGGGATCGGATAGAGCCCGCCACGGTGGTAGGTGTCGATCATGTTGAGGCCGACAGCGGTATGTTCGACCAGCACTTCGCCCGCAGCCGGTGCAGGCAGGTCGATATCCGCCCACGCGATAACTTCCGGGCCGCCGGTGGCGGTGAGGCGGACGGCTTTGGCGTGCATGGGGGGCTCTCCTTGGATGGCGAACGGTTTGGCCGACCCTAGACCGCCGATGCCGCGCTTTGCAAACCGCTGACCGATGGGCGGATAGTGGCGACGCAGGCCTGCTGCGCAGGCGCGCGCATTGCCACTGTCCCCGCTTTCGAACCTTCCGGAGAAGCGTGGATGCTGCGGATCGTCCTTGCCGGCCTTGCCCTGCTGCTTTCGCTGCCAGCCTTGGCGCAAGAGGGCGAAATTGCGCCGATGCCGGTGTGGCCCGCTGGCGTGCCTTCGATGAAGGGATGGCCCGGCCTCGCCAAGGTGCCGGTGCGCGAAGACCTGCGCGAGAATGGCGAGCAGGTGTGGAACGTCACCGTGCCGACGCTGCAGCCGTTCCTGCCCGATCCGGCCAGGGCCAATGGCATGGCGGTGGTTATCGCGCCGGGTGGCGGCTTTCGCCTGCTGGCAATCCACCACGAAGGCACGCGCGTGGCCCGCTGGCTGGCGGCGCGCGGGGTGGCGGCGTTCGTGCTGAAATACCGCCTGATCCAATCCCCTCCGGGCGAGACCAACGAGGCGATGCGGCAGCGCGTGCAGGCAACGCTCGCGCCGGGCGTGGGCGGCATTCCCGGCGTCGAGGACGGGATGGAAGCGTTGCGCATCGTCCGCGCCAATGCGGCGAAGTGGAAGATCGATCCGCACCGCGTAGGCGTGATGGGCTTTTCGGCGGGCGGGCATGTCGCGGGGATGACGATGCTTGCGCCCAACCCGGCGGAGCGCCCGGATTTCGCCGCGCTGATCTATGGCATGCCGTTCGGGCCGACGCCGCCGATTCCGCCCGCAAACCTTCCTTCCGCGCATGGCACTTCAAAGGAGCCATGGCTGCTGCCGCCACCGACCCCGGCGCCGGGCCGCCTGCCGCCGATGTTCATGGTCATGGCGCAGGATGACATGGCCGTGGATCAGGGCTTCCGTGCCTTCTACGACCGGTTGTTTGCCGCAGGGTATCGGCCCGAGCTGCACCTCTATCAGCGGGGGGGACACGGTTTCGGCATGGCAACGCGCGGCACGACGGCGGATCACTGGATCGAGCAGTTCGGCTGGTGGCTGGATGCCGAGATGGCACGCAAATGAGGTTGGTGACGCTGCTCGGCATGGCGCTCGCCGCGATGGCAACGCCCGCGTCGGCCGATGTGCCGGTGCCCGATTATGCGCAAGCGCGCTACTGGAGCGCGGTGGACAGCCGGCCGCAGGACATGGCAGCGCCAAAGGGCTTGCGCGGCGTCGACGTGTTCTGGATTCACCCGACGACGACGCGCTCGCAGACGGATTACAACCACGATCCGCTCGATCCCGCAGTGCTCAAGTGGACCGAGGAAAGCGCGGTGCAGCGGCAGGGAAGCGCGTTTTCGGCGTGCTGCCGGGTGTTCGCGCCGCGCTATCGCGCTGCAACGACCAAGGCGCTGGCTGATCCTGCCAATCGCGACAAGGCCTTTGCGCTGGCCTATTCCGACATCGAGCGCGCGTTCGACTGGTATCTCGCCCATGAGAACAAGGGCCGCCCCTTCATCCTCGCCGGGCACAGCCAGGGCGGGGCGCATACGACCTCGCTGCTGGAAAAGCGGATCAAGGGCACCAAGCTGCAGGGCCGCATGGTGGCGGCCTATGTCATCGGCATCAACCTGATGGAGGGTGATCTCAGCCCGCGGCTGGCTGGCATTCCGTTTTGCGAAAGCCCCGCGCAGACCGGGTGCTTCGTGCAGTGGAACGCAGTGCTGGCGGGCAGCGACAACGGACCCACGCTCAGGGCCTATGCCGGAGCATTTGCCGCGCAGAATGGTGGGAAGGATGGCGGCAAGCCGCTTTGCGTGAACCCCGTCACGTTCGACACGCGCCGTGGGCTGTCGCTTTCTGCCGAGGCGAAGGGCGCAGTTGCCGGTGATCCGGGCTTGGGCGCGATGGGCCCGCTCAAGGCCAGCGCAGTCGCCGCCGAGTGCCGCGATGGACTGCTTACCGTCTGGCCTGCGCCATCGCTGGGCCTGAAGCCGCTGCCGGGCGGCTCGATGCATTATCACGACGTCGGCCTGTTCTGGGCCGATATTTCCGCCAATGCCGCGCTGCGTGCCAAGGCTTGGCTCAAGGCGCACGGTTCGCGTTGATCGCGCGCTGCAAACAATGGAAAAGACTGCAATGTTGAAGTTTGTTGCCCCCCTCGCTACCGCCCTCGTTCTTGCGGCCCCTGCACAGGCGCAGGATGCCGCCGCGGGCAAGCGTGCGTTCCTCAAGTGCGTGGCCTGTCATTCGATCGCCAAGGGTGCGCCGAACAAGATCGGCCCGAACCTGTTCGGCGTGGTCGGCCGCAAGGCGGGCACAGTTCCCGGCTTCCGCTATTCGGCGGCGATGAAGGCCGAGGGTGCGGCCATCGTGTGGAACCCGGCCACGCTCGACAAGTGGCTGGCGCGTCCTTCGGCGGTGATCCCAGGCACCTCGATGGCCTTTGGCGGCGTGCCCAACGCGGCCGAGCGCGCAGCGATCATCGCCTATCTCAAGAAACCGATGCCCTGATGGCCGGACTCCCGATCGATCGGCGCGGTCTTCTGGTCGGGGCGGGGGCGCTGGTCGCCTCGGCCCGGTTGGACGCGATGGCCAGAAGGCCAGCGGCAGAGCGGCAGTTCACGCTGGCCAGCCCGGGCGGGCGCAAAATCCGGGTGAGCGAGTGGAAGCCGCGGGGCAAGGCAAAGGCGCTGGTGCTGTTCAGCCATGGCGCCGCGTCCTCGCCGCGGTTCTATGAGGCGCTCTTCGCGCCCTGGCTGGCGGCGGGTTTTCACATCCTCGCCCCGCTGCACGTCGATTCGATCGAGCATCCGCACACCAAGGACTATCCCGGCCTCGCCAGCTGGAAGGCGCGGCTTGAGGACATGCGCGCATTGTCTGCCCACGTTGGCAAGCGGCCCTGGATCGCGGCCGGGCATTCCTATGGCGGCCTGGTAGCGCTGACCATGGGCGGCGCGGCGGCAGTTCCGCCCGAAGGCTGGAGCGGCCCGATGCGCGATCCCAATGCGCGCGCGGTGGTGGCGTACAGTCCGCCCGCGCCGATCCCGGTGCTATGTACGGCCGAAGGTTATGGCAAGATTGCGGTCCCGGCGGTGGTCCAGACTGGCACCAAGGACATCGTGCCGGGCATCACCAGCACCGATGGCGACGGCTGGCGCGGCCATCTCGTGCCTTATGAGGCGGCAGCGCCGGGCGGAAATCGCTATGGCCTCGTGCTCGAAGGCGTGGACCACTACTTCGGCGGCGCGATCTGCCGCTATGATCTGCCGGGGCCGAAGCAGCTGGATCGGCTGGCAGATGCGGCGCGGATATCGGCGTTGTTTGTCGACGCTTACGGGCGGGGCGAGAAAGCTGCGGCCAAGCGGCTCGATGCAATGTTGACAGACCGCCTGCCGGTGATGCTCTTGCGCAAGTAGGAGCATTGGCGGGAGAAAGCATGAAATCTGGATTTGCCGGGGCCATTCTGGCCCTTGTGGGCGCAGCATCCGCATCTGCGGCTGACAAGCCTCCGATGCCCGAGCCCTCGCTCGAATTCGTGTTCGAGGAAGAGGTCCTTCTCGCCCAGAGTGTCACTCCCGGCACGACGCCGCTGGGTGGGCGCAACATCATTCCGATTACCGGCGGCACGTTCAGCGGCCCGGGGATCAGTGGCGCGGTCATGCCCGGCGGGTGGGACTGGCAACTGATCCGCCCCGATGGCTGCGTGCAGCTGAAGGCCGACTATTTCCTAAAGACCGACGACGGCGTGGTGATCAACATCGTCAACACCGCGACTGCCTGCCGCGATGCGCAAGGCAAGCCCGTGCCGGTTCGGACACACGCCGTGTTCGAGGCGCCGAATGGCAAGTACGACTGGCTCAACCGCCAGACCTTCATCGGCGCGCTGGTGCCGGGGGATGCCAAGGTCCCATCGGTGCGAATCCGGTTCTACCGCGTGAATTGAGGGCTTCGCGAACCAAAGTTCCTCGTCACCCCGGGCTTGACCCGGGGTCCCGCTTTTTGGTTCCGGCGCTGTGGCTGGGAAAATAGCGGGCCCCCGGGTCAAGCCCGGGGTGGTTTGGTGGACGATATGGGGTTCGAACCCCCTCAATCCTGAAGCGCGATTTCCGCGATCGTCGCATTGAAGCCCTCGGCGGTCTGGGCCTGGGCGGCTTCGTCGGCGTCTTTCAGCTGGAGATAGAACAGGCGGCGCAGGAAATCCTGGCGGCGCTCCTCGCGCTCTTCCAGCGCGGCCTGATCGAGTTCGAGCGTCTCGATGCCGGCGGCAAGATCAATGCCCGATGCCTTGGCCACGCGCTCTGCGCTGTCCATGCGGTCACGCAGGACCGAGACTTCGTTGGCCAGCACTATGACCATCGACATGACGTGATCGAGGCCGGGGGTTTCGTAGAATTCCGGGCGCTTGCCGCGGGCGTGGCGGATGACGTGGGGGCGTTCGGTCATAGTTTCGGTTCCGGTCATGCTGCCATCTGCTTTTCGAGCGGCTTGCGGGCGATCAGCACTTCCCAGCCGCCGCCGGGGGCAAATTCGCCCGCGGTGAATTCACGCTCGGCCACGGCCTCGCTGGCTTCCTGGCTGTAGCCTTCGGCGGCGGCGGCAAATTCCATCACCGCCATGGGCGCTGTATCGAACTTCACGTCCGCACGGTCGAACCCGGCCTTTTCGGCCAGCGCGATCTGGTCCATGTCGCGCATCGCGCCCCAGAACGGCTCGTTGTTGTACCAGGTCTCGTTGTCGAGGATGAACTGGGTGAACGGGTCCATCAGGTCGAACGGCGGCAGGTCGGCGTGGATCATCAGCCCGCCCGGCGCGAGCACGCGGTGCGCCTCGGCAAAGATCTTCGGCATCGCCTTGCCGCTGGTTTCGTGCAGCAGGATGTGGCTGACGACGAGATCGAAGTGTGCATCGGGGAAGGTGGTTTCCTCCGCGCTCATCTGCGCGTAGTTGACCTCAAGGCCGAAGCCGGCAGCGCGGGCATGGGCATAGCGCACGCATGGCCCGCCAACGTCGATGCCCCAGACTTCCGCTTCGGGGAACAGCTCCTTGTAGGGCAGGGTCGAATGGCCGACCGTGCAGCCCATGTCGAGAATGCGGCGCGGTTTGAAATCGGGCATGTGGCGCTTGATGTAGTTCACCACCGAGCGGCCCATGTCGTCATTGTTGGGGCCGGTATAGCCCATCGAATAGAGATAGACGCCGCGATCGTAGAGCGCGCCGACCGAGACGTCGTCCTCGCACACTTCGCTGCAATAGCCGCCGGGCATGCAGTGAATGTCGAGCGCGGTGACATAGCGCGGCGGGGTGAAGCCCTCGGGGATGACGAGCTGGGCCTTGGTCGAGGCCGACAGCGCCCTGGCCTGTTCGATCAGTTCGGGCAGCTGGCGATCGACCGAGCCGTTCACCGATTCCCACAGCAGCTCCTGCGCGATGCGGTTGGCGGCGGCATAGTGCTGGAAATAGATGTCGCCGACCATGCCGTTGCGAATGTCGCGGCGGTCTGCCGGGGCGCGGCCGTGCTCCTTCTCGAACTGGCGGGCCACCCGGGTCTGGTAGATCGGGGTGAGGCCGGGCAGGAGGGTGGACTGGATGAAGCCCTTGAAGCTCTTGGTGAACTCCTGCCTTGCGGCTTCGTCGGCATTGGCCTTGGGCAGGGCGGGATGATCGGCCTGCTGGAACGTATTGAGCATCTAAGCGACTCCGCTTCGCATTTGCGCAGGTCCTGCATGGGGCCTGCCACCCATACAGGGCAAGGCCTGCCTCGGACCGCTGACCGCGTGGCGGATAGCATCAACTGCTGCCGTGCTTGCTGCCCGCTTGCCGGTCATCCTGTAACTACAGATTCGTGCAAGTTGCAGGAACAGGAAATCCTGAGCAACGCCCTCTCAACCGTTGCTCGATCCTGCCCCCGCGCGGTCCGATCGCGCGGGGGTTTTGTTCGTATTGTTGCCGGCCTTCGCGCCTGCCAGAAGCGCGGCCAAGATCGTCATCTGAAGCGCATGAGGGAATAGCAATGGCCACAGGATTGACGCCCGCAGCCCGGAGCGAGCTGGCGCGGGGCTGGCCGCTGATTCTCGCCGCGGCGCTGGCCATCGGCGTTGGCTCCATGGGCATCGGCTTCTACTCGCTCGGCCTGTTCGTGAAGCCGCTCCAGGAGGAATTCGGCTGGAGCCGGGCCGCTGTCTCTGGCGCGGCGACATTCCAGCAGTTCGGCATCTTCCTGTCCGCCCCGCTGGTCGGCTGGCTGGCAGACCGCTGGGGCGCGCGCCCGATTGCGCTCGCCAGCTTTATCGCCACGCCGATTGCCTTGCTGGCGCTATCGCGCACGGGCAATTCGGTGGTGGCGTGGGATGCGCTGTGGCTGCTGGTGTCGCTGGCAGGGGCGGGGACGACGCCTGCGATCTGGGCGCGGATCGTCTCGCTCAAATTCGATGCCGCGCGGGGCCTCGCCCTGGGATTGATGCTGATGGGCACCGGCACGGCGGCAATTCTTGCGCCTGCCCTGCTCGAGCCGGTCTTTGCGACGAGCGGCTGGCGCATGGCGGTGCTGGTCATGGCGGGGGCGACACTACTGATCGGCCTTCCGGCAAGCCTGCTGGTCGGCACGTCGGACCGCCCTGCCGAAGGCGCCAAGGCGAGGGGGCGGTTCGAGGTGAACCGGCAGACGCTGATGCTTCTGCTGATTGCCTTCCTTCTCGGCCTGATCGTGGCTGGGCTGATTGTGCATCTCGTGCCGATGCTGGTGGATCGCGGCATGGCGGCGGCGGACGCGGCGCAGGTTGCGGCAGGCGTGGGCGTTGCGGTGGTGGTGGCAAGGCTGGTCGTCGGCTACCTGTTCGACCGGTTCCACGCGCCCTATGTCGCGGCCCTGTTCCTGCTATCGCCGGTGGTTGCGGCGCTGCTGCTCTATGGCGGCGGACCGGTGTTCATTGCCGCGCTGATGCTGGGGCTGGCCGCCGGGGCCGAGGTTGACATGCTGGCCTACTTCACCGGCCGCTATGCCGCTCTGGCCAATTACGGCGCGACATATGGCGGCGTGCTGGGCGTGTTCTGCCTTGGCGCGGGGCTGGGGCCGATGCTGTTCGGCAGGGCCTATGACGCGCTGGGCGGCTATGACGCGGCGCTGCTCGGTTCGGCCGTGGTGCTGGCGCTGGTGGTGGTCCTGATCGCCACGCTGGGACGGTATCGCGAGAGCTGAGGCGGTCTATCCGGCCTGCGGCCAAACGCAGCGACGCTGCCGTCACGACTGCGTCCTGCCGCATCATCAAAACCTTCTGCCTTCCGTGTGGACAAGGATACCCATGATCGATCGCCGCAATGTGCTTACCGGCCTTTCCGTCACCGGATCGCTGCTTGCAGCGCCCCTGGCTGCCCGTTCCACCGGAGTGAAGGGGGATGGCGTGCTCGACGTATCGAGCGCCGAGGGGCGGTTGCGCAACTTCATCATGATGCGTGGCGCGCTGGACGAAGGGCTGATCACCAGCTGGGTTTCGGCGCGGTATTATGGCGTGGTGGAAGACCGGATGGACCCGCTGTTCGCCGTGGTTTCGGCCGTTTGGTCGCGCTATCGGCAAGTCGCGGACGGGTTCGAGGCGGTGAACTTCGAACTTGCCTGGTTCACCGATCCTTTGACCGGCAAGGCGCTGGAGACATGGGACAATCCATACACCGGCAAGACCTGCAAGGTGCCGACCGGGGGCATGCCGCCTTCGAAGATCCGCTTCGGCAAGGACCTTTCGTTTCACATCGCGCGCGAGATCCCGGGTCTGCAGATGGAGCACGATGTGCTGCCGTTCGACGTGCGCGGCGACGATGTGTGGGTGACCGAGCGTTCGCGCACGGCGATCACCTTCCCCGGTGCGGCAAAGCCCTTCCGCTATTCGGAAAGCAATACCTTCCATGCCAGGCGGCACGACCTGGCCCGCCCCGGCGCGACCCGCGTGACGAGCGAGGTGAGCTTTACCAATGTCTGTTCGTGGCGGCCGTGGATGGAGATGGGCGACCGTCCCGGCCACCTGACCGCCACCGGCATCGGCCGCCAGAACGCCTCGCCGGACTCGCTGCCGCCCGCTTTCGTCGCAGCCACGCAGGAGCGGCGGCCCGAGATGCTGACGAACCCCGGCGCAATCCTGCAGCCGCTGTGGGATGCGAAGGGCTGATATCCAGCCCTTGAACCCGCGCGGATTGGCGAACCCGGTCAAGTTTCAGGACAGCGGAACAGCCGCGGGACATCGGCCGTGTCCCGCGGCGCGATCGCGTAGATATCGCGCAAGACATCGATCTGCTTGCAGGGGACCTGCTGTAGGTGACTCGCCTGCATGGCGCAGTTTGCCGAGGCTCCTTCATGGTTTGTTTCTCTGCACGGGCGGTGGGCAGGTCGACCGGGCGCAGATCAATCGTGGCCGATGGTGGACGGCCTGCTGTGATCCGGACATGAAAAAAGGGGCGGTGCATCGCTGCACCGCCCCTTCTGTTCGACCGGTTGCTCGCCTCGATCAGAACTTGTAGTTGCCGCGAACCCCGAAGGTGCGCAGTTCGGGAAGACCGACGTTCAGGTATCCGAACGGCGCCCCGGCGAGCGCGAAGGTCGGTTCGAGCAGGTTGTTCTGGGCAACGGCAGTGTAGTTCTTGTCGTTGAACAGGTTGGTGGCGAATGCCTCCAGCCCGAAGCTGCCCTTCGTGAAGCCCATGCGCGCGTTGACCTGCGCGCGGCCCTTGATCCAGGTCAGGTTGGCCGGATCGACGAACTGGCGCGACTTGTAGGACAGATCGCCACGCACGAACCAGGTGCTCTCCTCACCGAGCTTGCCGGTGTACTGCGCGCCCAGGTTGGCAGAGTACTTCGAGGTCAGCGGCAGCTGCTTGCCCTTGAAGCCATCGCCGCTGACGCCGGTCAGGCGCGTGATCGCAGGATCGGCGAAGCTGCGGATCGAGCTGTCGTTGATGGCACCCGAGGCATTGATGGTGAAGCCGTCGACAGGCTCTGCGCTGATATCGAGCTCGAAGCCACGCACTTGCGTCGTGCCGGTGTTGGCAACGCCGCTGACGATCGAGGGCAGGGCATTGGGGATGGTCGTATCAAGGAAGGTTACCGAGCGGTTGTTGTGCTGCTCGCTCCAGTCGGCAACGTAGGCAGCAGCGGTCACGTAGAGGCGACCGTCGAGGAACTTGCCCTTGAGCCCGAGTTCGTAGTTTGTCAGCTTTTCAGGCTTAACCACCACGCCCAGGCCAATCGCTTCTGCCGCGGCGAACTCACCGGCAGTGCCCGAAAGGAAGCTGGTGTTGAACGAGCTGAGCGTGACGTTCGCGGCCTGCGACCAGGAGGCATAGACCATCACATCAGGCGTTACGTCGTAGTTGACGATGATGCGGGGCATGAAGTTGTCGAAAGTCTTGTTGAAGAAGGTGGTCAGCGGCGCAAAGGTACCGGCAGGCAGGCCGTACTTGGTCGAGGCCGCAGCACCGATGGTCAGCGAACGGCCACCGGCGAATGCGTAGACCTTGTCACGCTGCCAGCGCCCTTCGGCGCTGATGTTGAGGGATTCGGTCACGTCGTAGCTGACGCTGCCGAATACGCCCCAGGTTTCCGCGCGGCCCGGAGGCGTCAGCGTGTTGGCAGCACGCGCTGCACCGAACTGTTCTTCGTTGAACACGCTGAGCAGGCCGCCCTGCGTCTTGGTATCGAGGTAGCTGCCGCCGAGCATCGCCTTCAGCGCGCCGCCCTTGTCGTAGGACACGCGCAGTTCTTGCGAGAAGTCCTTGTTCCGGCGTTCGACGAGGAACGGGAATGTCCAGTAGGTGCGAAGGCCGTTGGTGGCGTTGGCCAACGGATTGCGCAGCAGCGAGCTATCGTAGTTGTCGAGATCCGCCATCTGCGAATAGAGCTCGTTGTTGTAGCCCGTCAGCGACGACAGCGTCAGTCCGGTATCGCCCAGTTCGTAATCGACGTTGAGGTGCAGGTGGTAGTACTGGCGGACCAGGCCATAGCCGCGTGCGCCCTTGCTTGGGTTGGGGACGCGCAGGTCCGGGCGGGCCAGAATGCGCGCCAGCAGCGCGTCTTCGAGCGTGTTCTGCGCGGGGCTGAAGCCGGCCGGAAGCGCAGGCAACGCCCCGCAGATGAACGGATTGGTGCCGTTGAGCGTGCAGTTGGCAAGGCTCGGCACAATCACCGTGCCGTTGGTGTTGCCACTGCGGAACGGGATGTTGATGACGCCGTTGTTGGCGCGCAACTCGTAGGCCGAAAGCAGGCCTTGTGCCGAAGGACCGTCATCGTCTTCGGAGTAGAGACCGAGAGCCTTGATCGTCAGCGCCGATGATGGTGTGAATTCGAGCGCCAGTGTGCCAGTGTGGGTCTGCTGGTCGCCAAGGGTCTGGTTCGGATTGGCGCCATTGCGGTACGAGCCGTCCTTCGCAAAGGCCCGGCCGGTGAGGCGGAAGCTCAGGATATCGGCCACGATCGGACCTTCGAGAGAGGCGGAGACATCGAAGTTGTTGCGCGTGCCGCCCATGGCCGAGATTGCACCGCCAAAGTCCTTGCCAGGCGACTTCGTGACGACGTTGATGGCGCCGGCAAAGGCGTTTCGGCCGAAATAGGCGTTCTGCGGACCCTTGAGCAATTCGATGCGGGCGGGGTCGGCAATCGCGTTGAGCGCGGTAGCCGAAGCGACCGGAACGCCGTCGATGAAGCTGGCGGTCAGCGTCGAGGTGGTGGTCGACGGGGTCATGCCGCGCAGCGATATCTGCTGGAACGAACGGTCGTTGCGGCCGGAATTGGTGTTCGAGACGTTGATGCCGGGCGTGTTGAGCACGACGTCATTGACGTTGGTGATGCCGCGCTTCTCGATGTCCTGCGCGGTCAGGGCAGAGATGGCGATCGGCGTTTCGAGCAGACTTTCCTCGCGCTTGCGCGCCGTCACGGTGATGATGCCAAGGCCGCCTTCGTTCTCTGAAGCTTGCGGCTGTTCGTCAGCGGCAAAGGCGGTGGCAGGCATGGACAGGACCATGCCTGAAAGTGCTATCGCCAGAACGGAAGCGGATGACTTACTTGGATACTTCTTCATGGTTCCCCCCATAAGAACGTGTGAATGTAATCGGCACGTCAAAAAACTCCGCGAAAGGCGGATTGCCGCTAACTTGGTATTCTGTCTGATCGACCCGTACGCGGCAGGCACATCCAGCGGATCACCTGCTCTCGGATCGTGAGGCTTGCGCGCCGGGCGGTCGATCACAACGGTTGCGCTGCACAATATCCGCCTCTCGGAGATTTGGCGGTGCCCACCCACCATCGGCATTCCGACAGTTCGGCTTTGAGGCAGGTGTGCTGCAGGCGTCAGGCCGGTCGTGGCCATTTTCCGGAAGCTGCCAAATCCTATCCGACTGGTGGTGAGCACCACCCGCACAATCGACACGGGCCTGTCGCTTGTGCCGATTGGTAGCGTAAAGACGACTGTCCTATGGGTGACGGTCGAGGGAACAAGAGCACTATGACGATGGACCGGCGCACATTCTCGCTTGGAGGTTTCAGCCTTGCCGCGCTCGCCGCCAGCCAGCCTGCGCTGGCCGCGCGCAAGACGAAGAAGCCTGCGCCCGCAGTTGCGCCGCGCAAGCTGGGGCAGAGCGACGTGATCGTCCTGGGCGCAGGAGTTTCCGGGCTGCAGGCGGCGTGGATGCTTGAGCAGGAAGGCCAAAGCGTCACCGTGATCGAAGCGCGCGAGCGTGTCGGCGGGCGGATCTGGACCCTGCTCGATCAGCCGGGCTATCCGGAAATGGGCTTCAATTCGATGGCGGCTGGCTACGGTCGTGGTCTCGATGCCGCCAATCGTGCCGGGGTCGAAATGGTCGAGGTGGGCGCGCGCTGGCGGTCTGGCCCGCCGCCGCTGCTGTGGATCAACGGCAAGCCGATGACTCGCGCCGAATGGGCGGCGTTCCCGGGAAATCCGTTGCCGGACAAGCTGAAGATGCTGATGCCGGGCGAGGTTGTCAGCAAGGTGGTATCGGACAACAACCGTTTGGCTGACTGGACGAGCTGGCACGATCCGGCAAACGCGGCGCTGGATATCTCGCTGTACGAATACCTCAAGGCGCAGGGGCTTTCGGACGCCGCGATCCATTTGTGCAACGATATCGCGCCCTATTACGGCGTGAACGCATGGGACGTCTCGTCCCTGATGATGGAATACAACGATGGCTTCGTGAAGGGCCAGGCGGCCGCCGGTGCGGGATCGCTTTCGGCCAAGGGTGGCAACATTCACCTGGCGACCGGGATGGCCAAGCTGCTGAAGGGCGATGTCCTGCTTGGCCGCGAGGTCGTGGCGATTACGCAGGATGGCGCGAGCGTTACGGTGCACATTGCCGATGGTTCGACCTTCAGCGCGCCGCGCGTCATCTGCTCCCTGCCGTTTTCGGCGCTGCGCAACGTGAAGGTCCTGCCTGCTCTTGAAGGCATGCAGGCACAGGCTGTCGGCCAGTTGGGCTATCAGCCGATCTCGATGGTGTTCGTCACGGCCAACGCCCCGTTCTGGGATGTGGACAAGCTTGCCCCCGGCATGTGGACGGATGGTCCCCTCGGCAATGTCATGCCGCAACGCTATGGCGCGGACCCGAACGAGATCACCGGCTTCATCGTGCAGGCGCGCGGCAATCTGGCGCTGTATTGGGATCGCATGGGCGCAGAAGCGGCCAAGGCGATGGTGGTCCGCCAGATCGAGACGCTGCGTCCTGCCGCCAAGGGGAAGGTTTCCGCGCACAGCTATTTCAGCTGGGCGGGCGAGCGCTTCAATGGCGGCGACGTTTCGTACTTCGGACCGGGCCAGGTGAAGTGGCTCGACGAGATGATCAAGCCGGCGGGTCGCGTCCATTTCTGCGGCGAGCACACCGCACAGGGCGCGCGCGGGCTGGAAGGCGCGCTGGAATCGGCAGAGCGCGTCGCACTGGAAGTTCTGACCGCCTGAGGCGGCATCTGGATTCAGGGGTAAGTCACTGATGGAATACGATTACATCCCGCTGCCGCAGCGCAAGCCGCTGATCTGGCCGAACGGTGCGCGGGTCGCGCTGATCCTCACGTTCAACCTTGAAACGTGGGACCTGACCAAGGATACCGACAAGCCCTATTACGCGGGCGGCCCGGCGATCCTGCCCGGCGATCCTGCCCGACGTGCTGCCCGGCAACACGCCTGATTTCCCCAACTTCACCTGGCGCGAATATGGCCAGCGCGTTGGCCTGTGGCGGCTGATCGACCTGTTTGACGAGCTGGGCGTGAAGGCCAGCTGCACCACCAATGCCGTCACGTTCGAACGGCGCAAGGCCATGACCGATGCCGTGCTCGAACGCGGCTGGGAGCTGCTCACCCACAACTGGGAACAGGGCGAACTGCTTTCGAGCTTCGCGCATGAACCGGCCAAGGAGCGCGACATCATCCTGCGCAGCCTTGAACAGTTCGAGAAGTTCACCGGGCGCAAGAGCAAGGGCTGGCTCTCGTCCTCGCTGCGCGGCACGATGCAGACGGCCGACATCCTCGCCGAATATGGCTGCACCTTCTACTGCGACATCATGAACGACGATCAGCCCTACCTGCTGCGCACGCCGCACGGGCCGATCGTCTCCGTGCCTTATTCCAACGAAATCAACGATTTCACCTTCATCACGCGCAAGAACTACACCACCAACGAATACCGCGATGCGCTGATCGAGGAACTCGACGTGCTCCATGCCGAAGGGGCGAAGACCGGGCGGATCATGAACCTCGGCCTGCACCCGCACGTTTCGGGCCGCGCCCATCGCGTGCGGGCGCTGCGGGAATTCATCGAACACGCCAAGAGTCTGCCGGGCGTGTGGTGGGCCACGCGAGAGGAGATTGCCGAGTGGTATCTCGCCAACCATGAATCGCATATCCCGGGGCAATTGAAGTGAGCAAACCGCAGACCATCCTGATCGTCGGCGGTGGCGTTGCGGGCATGACCGCCTCTGCCGCGCTCGCCCAGCAGGGCTTCAAGGTGACGCTGCTGGAAAGCGCGCCGCAGTTCGGCGAGATCGGCGCCGGGCTGACGTTGACGCCCAATGCGATGAAGGGCCTCGATTTCATCGGCATCTGCGAGGAAGCGGCAGCGGTTGCGGTCGAGCCGACGCGCCAGCGCATCCAGCACTGGCAGGACGGGCGCACGCTGGTGGCGATGGACCGCTCAACCCAGCGCGCAAAGTACGGTGCGCCCTACATCACCGTCCACCGCGCCGACCTGCATGGCGTGATGACCCGCGCGGCCGAGCGTTCGGGCGTGGAGATGATCGCCGGGGCGCAAGTCGTCTCCAGCGATGGCACGACGGTGACGTTGGCCGATGGCCGCCAGTTCTCCGCCGATGTGCTGGTCGGTGCCGATGGCGTGAAGAGCGTTATCCGCCAGCGGTTTGGTGATGATGCACCGCACTTCACTGGCCATGTCGCATGGCGCTGCCTGGTGCCGGTGACCGAAGAAATTCAGGACCTTTCCGATTTCCCCGGCATCATCATCGGCCCCGGCGCGATGATGAACCGCTACAACGTGCGCGGTTCGAAGGTGATGAACTTCGTGTTCTTCGCGCGGCAGGAAGGCTGGAACGAGGAAGGCTGGACGACGCCCGCGGATCCTGCCGAACTGCAGTCGATCTATGGCCACTGGTGCGAAGATGCGCAGCGGCTGTTGAAGGCCGCCGTGGCGCAGCCGCTGTTCAAGTGGGCGATCAACGCGCGCAAGCCGATGGATACCTGGGTGCAGGGTGGCAATGTCACGCTGATCGGCGATGCGGCGCACGCGATGACGCCGTTCCTCGGCCATGGTGCGGCCTGCGGGATCGAGGATGCGGTGGTGCTGGCGCGTGCGCTGGCGGCATCGGATTCTGCGGCCGAGGGTCTGGCCCGCTATGAGAAGGCGCGGCACGAGCGCGCCACGTTCATCCAGCAGGAATCGAACGCCAACGCCGATCGCATGCAGGGACAGGACACCGACCTGTTCGGCTTGGGCGAGATGAAGGACGAGGAATCGCTGGGCCTGTTCTCCTATGACCCGAGGACCGTCGAAGTATGAGCGTTTCGCCAGTTCCCTTTGACGGCAATCCGATAGCGCCCGAGACGGAATGTTTCCTCGGGGAAACACACCGGCTCCTGATCGGCGGGGAATGGGTCGAAGGTTCGGGCGAACTGGAAACGCGCGATCCGGCGACGGGGCTGGTGCTGGCAAGGTTCCAGACCGGCGGCGCGGCGGAAGTGGACCGGGCAGTCAAGGCCGCGCGCGCCGCGTTCGAAGGGCCATGGGGCCGCATGACCGTGGCCGAGCGTACCGCGCTGCTGCACAAGCTGGCGCGGGTGATGGACGCAAATGCCACGCTGCTGACCGAGCTCGACGTGATCGACAACGGCATGCCGCGCTTCATCGCCGGGCTGACCACCGCGAACTGCGTCGAGATGATCGACTATTACGCGGGCGCGGTGATGCGGATCGAGGGCACGACCATCGCCCCGCCGCGCCATATCGCCGCCGAAACCGAAGCGCTGACTTATACCCTGCGCGAGCCGGTGGGCGTGGCCGGCCAGATCGTGCCGTGGAACGTGCCGCTTTCGACCGCGATCCTCAAGCTCGCCCCGGCACTGGCGGCGGGCTGCACGGTGGTGATGAAGCCATCGGAGGAAACCCCGCTTTCAGCGCTGGCGCTGGGAGGCATGATCCTCGAAGCCGGGATTCCGGCGGGCGTGGTCAATATCGTCAACGGCGTGGGGGCAGAGGCGGGGCAGGCTCTGGCCGAGCATCCCGGCGTCGACAAGATCTCGTTCACCGGATCGACCGCTACGGGCAAGCGCATCATCCAGGCGGCGCTCGGCAACCTCAAGAAGGTCAGCCTCGAACTTGGCGGCAAGAGCCCGGTGGTGGTCATGCCCGATGCCGATCTGGCGCTGGCCGTGCCCGGCGTGGCGATGGCGACGTTCTTCCTTCAGGGCCAGAACTGCATGGCCGGCACGCGCATCTTTGCCCATGCCGCGATCCACGACGAGCTGATGGAAGGCGTTGCGGCGTTCTGCAAGGTCATGACGCTGGGCCACGGCCTTGATCCCGCGACCACGCAGGGCCCGATGATCTCGGACGGGCATGCGGCCAAGGTCATGGGCTATATCGAGCGCGCCAGGGCCGATGGCGTGACCTTGATTGCTGGCGGCGAGAAGCTCGACCGGCCGGGCAACTTCATCCAGCCCACGGTGTTCACCAGCTGCGACAATGCCATGCCGCTGATGCGCGAGGAGATCTTCGGCCCGGTCATGGCCGTGCAGAAGTTCGAAAGCGAAGATGTGGAAGCTATCGCCGCCCTTGCCAACGATACGCCCTATGGCCTGTCGGGCAGCGTGTGGACGCGCGATCTTTCCACCGCGCACCGCCTGGTCAAGCGCATCCGCGCCGGCCAGGTCTCGATCAACTGCCACGGCGCGGTCGGCACCAACATCCCGTTCGGCGGCTATGGCCAATCGGGCTGGGGCCGTGAGTTCGGGCAGGAAGGGCTGGACGCCTATCTCGAGACGAAGGCTGTTACTGCCAGACTTTAAATAGGGAACCAGATGATGAGCGAAGGACTGGATCGGCGTTCGGCGATGATGTTGGCGCCGGTGGGAATGATGGGCCTGTCGCTAGCAGGGGCTGCGGGGGCTGCAACGATGCCAGGCGCAGCACGGTCTGTGCCTGCCGATCCTGCCGCCCGTGCAAAGATGCGTGCGCGCATAATCGGGTCTACCGTAGATGAAACAGTCTACATCTTCTATCGGCTGAACATCTACGGTTATGACGGTGGCAGCCTGGTGCCGTTCTTCACCATGAACCACCTGTCGGTAAACAAATGGCAGCAGGCCGCGCCGGACCGCTATGTCACCAAGACGTTTGAATGCGGCGTCTATTGCAAGTTCGATACCGACGAAGTGCTGGAAGAGTGGGAAAACCCCTACACGAAGGAAAAGCGCCGCGTCTGGCAGTTTCTGGGCGGTCCGTTCGAAGTGACGATCGGGCCTGACGGCGTGATCACCAAGGGTGCCGAACTCGAACCGAACCCGCTGCGCATGGAATCCCTGGGCAGCATGGTCATCGTGCCGACCGCGGCATCGATGGCGCGGCCAAGCCCGATCGATCCGCAGAAGTATCCCAAGCTCTACGCGGGGCCGACCTCGTATTGGGAATCACAGGCGACTTACGTGGCATCGGCCACGCAGGCCTTTGACGAAAGCGTGACTTCCGCTGACGCCTTCTGCCATTTCCAGAACATGGGTTCCTGGCATCCCTGGCTGGGCATGGGCCAGCGCCCGGGGCGCACCTACGGCAATTCCCACGGCGCCAAGTTGCGCTCGCTCGACGGAAATCCGCCGGCGGCGCGCAAGGGTCTGGAAAAGTACACGCCAGAAATCTTCGACACTGCGAACTCGTCGAAGCCGAGGTGGGATATCCTCGAATACCTCGCCAATCCGCAGCTCTGATTGTCCGCTTTGCCTGTTATCCCAGTGGTCAGGCGCTCCCGGCGGGGGCGCCATTCGAAAGGTCGTGGCTGATCGCGGCGGCTGTCGCCTTCAGGTCGTCGAGGTAGGTTTCGAGCGCGGTCGAGAGCTTCATGGCGGCGACGAAGAAGACCATCGTCATGGCCGCTTCGAAGTGGCCGTTGCGGAAGATCGGCACGGCGATCGACGAGGTCTTGCCTGGCGTCAGGTTGAAGTGGTTGCGGCCCTGCACGGCATAGCCATCGGCGCGGATGCGGTCGACATCGAGGCTGACTTCGGCGGTGGCGAGGTAGTTGAGGTCGATGTCCTGCGAAACGCGCATGAAGCGCAGGATCATCTCGCGCTCCTCATCGTCGGCAAAGGCCATCGAGACCTTGCCCGAGGCGCTGTCGAGGATCGGCAGGGTGAAGCCCGGATAGTAATGCTCGAAGGTCAATGACGAATTGGCATGGGTGCTGTCGCGCAGCATCATCTCGCGGCCGACGCGGATGGCGATGGAGACCGGCCAGCCCGCACGGGCAGTGAAGGCGACGATGTGCGGGCGGGCGATGCGGACCAGTTCGTCATCGTGCTGGAAGCCGGTGGCCAGCGTCTGCACGAGGGCGGTGGCGCGGTAGCGCTTGCGGGCGGGCTCCTGCTCAATCAGGCCTTCGTAAAGCAGGGTCTGCACGATGCGGCAGGCGGTGGGGTAGGGGACCTCTGCCGACTTGGCGATTTCCATCATCGAAAGCGAGCCGTGGCGGTTGATTGCCTTCAGCGCGGCGATGGATCGCGTGATCGACCGGATAGGAACGCCTTTTTCCATTGTACGACTCCCCTTGTCACTTCTGTGGTTGGCCGCAGAGTGACAAGAGAATGTCATTTAACCGAATTGTTCAAGGAATTATCCGCCTGTCGGATAAACCTGTCCCCAATTCGGAACAATCACCATCCGGGGACAATGACCTGCCGGACGGCCTTGCCCTGGGCGAGCTTGTCCATCAGGTCGTTGATTTCCTCAAGCGGGCTCACCGAAGTCAGCAGCTTTTCGACCGGCATCCGGCCTGCCTTCCACAAGGCGATATAACGAGGAATGTCGCGCGCCGGGATTGACGAACCCATGTAGCTGCCCATCAGCGTCTTGCCCTCGGCGACGAGCGACAAGGCATTGATTTCAAGCATTTCTGTCGGGTTCGGCAAGCCCACGGTGACGATGCGTCCGCCGCGCCTGGCGGCTTTGTAGGCCAGCGCGAGAACGGCAGCCTTGCCCACGGTCTCGATCACCACGTCGGTTCCGAACAGCGCTTCGTCCTCGCCCGGGGCGACGGCGGCAGCGGCGCCGAGTTCGAGGGCGAGTGCGCGCTTTTCGGGCGAGGGGTCAACCGCGACGACCGGCTGTGCCCCTGCCGCAAGCGCGCCGAGCAGCGCGGCGAGGCCGACGCCGCCAAGGCCGTAGATCAGGACCGACTCGCCGGGGCGGACCTGCGCCGTGTTCATCACCGCGCCGACCCCCGTCAGCACCGCGCAGCCGAACAGGGCGGCGGTCTCGGGCGGGATGTCCTTGTCGATCTTCACCAGCGAACGGCGATCGACCACGGCCTGCGTGGCGAAGGCCGAGACGCCGAGGTGGTGATGGACATGCTCACCGTCACAGGAAAGGCGCGAACCACCCTGCATCAGCTCGCCCTTGCCATTGGCGGCGGCGGCATTGGCGCAAAGGTAGCCCTGGCCCGAGGCGCAGGCGACGCAGTGCCCGCACGAGGGCAGGAACACCAGCACGACGCGGTCGCCAACCGCCAGAGACCCATCGCCTTCATCGCCCAATGCCAGCACGGTGGCGGCAGCTTCGTGGCCCAGCGCCATCGGCATCGGGCGCGGCCGGTCGCCGTTGATGACGGACAGATCGGAGTGGCACAGGCCCGCAGCGTCAATCCGCACCAGCACTTCGCCGGGTTTCGGATCGGCGAGTTCGAGCGTCTTGACCTCGAGCGGCTTGTTCACCGCATAGGGAGCGGGGTTGTTGCCGCTCTGCTTGAGGACGGCGGCGGCGATGCGGCGTGTGGTCATCAGCCAGCCTTGCCCCACTTCTTTTCAAACGCCCACACGTCCTCAAAGCCGATCAGCGAGCAGAACTCGGAGAAATCGAACAGGCCATCGGGCTGGCCCACGCCGTTGTCCTTGAGATCGCGCAGGACCTTTTCCATCGCGGCACAGGCGGCAAGGCTGGTGAGCGAGGGGTAGATGGCATAGGCATAGCCGATCTCGGCCAGCACCTCGGCGGGCGGGACCGGCGTCTTGCCGTGGTTCGACATGTTGGCCATGCAGGGCTTGTCGAGCACGGCGCAGGCCTTGCGCATTTCCTCCTCGCTGTGCAGCGCTTCGGGGAAAAGCACGTCGGCCCCGGCCTTCGAATAGGCTTCGAGGCGGCGCAGCACGCCATCGAGGCCTTCGCTCTCGCGCGCATCGGTGCGGGCGATCACGACGAAGTCCTCGCATTCCCGCGAGTCCACGGCGACCTGGATCTTCTCGACCATGTCCTCGGTCGAGATCAGGCGCTTGAACGGCGTGTGGCCGCACTTCTTGGGGAATTGCTGGTCCTCGATCTGGATCGCGGTGACGCCGCTGGCCTCATAGCCCTTCACGGTGTGGTGGACGTTGAGCAGGCCGCCATAGCCGGTATCGCCATCGGCGATGACTGCCGCGTTGGAAGTGCGCGCCAGCGTCTCCATGCGGTTGCGCATTTCGGTGTAGGTGGCGATGCCGGCGTCGGGCAGGCCCCAAGCCGAGGCGGTGAGCCAGTAGCCGGTGCCATAGACGATATCGAAGCCGACCTTGTTGGCGATCACCGCGGTGATCATGTCCTGGATGCCGGGGACGACGAAGAACTTTCCGGAGTTCAGCTTCTCGCGGAGGATGGGATTTGCCACTGATCTGGTCCTTGTACTGCAGTTATGCCCACCCCGCTGCGACTAACTCCGCCTTCGGCTCCGTAAGTCTCGCTCCCCTCCCGCAAGCGGGAGGGGTTGGGGGTGGGCTTCCAGTTATGTGTTTGCCCAGCGCGGAGCCTTGGGAGCGGGGAGGCCGGTTTCGGCAAGGCAGTTGGCGCGCAGGGTTTCGATATCGGGACCGAAGTTGAACACGCCAAGCTCGCCGCGTTCGGCGCGCATCTTCGTGCGCAGTGCATCGGTGGCAGCGGCATCGACCGCGCCGTCCTTCAGCACCACGCCATAGCGCAGGGCGCCCTTTTCGGTGACGAGGCCTTGCTTGAGTTCGACCGCCAGCAGTTCGGGATCGCGTTCGAGCGGGTCGCCCCAGCCGCCGCCACCCCAGGTGATGAAGTGCAGGCGATCGCCGGGTTCGACCGGGTAGTCTTTCAGCTTGTTGCCGACGACGATCTCGGTGCCGTCGGCCTTGACCAGAACCTTGCGCGCGCGGGCGCCCGGCTCGCCGCCGTTTACGCCCCAGGGCGGCACGAACCAGCGGTCGTCATGGATGGCGATGGTGCCGGGTTCCAGGAACTTGTAGACCATGTCGATGCCGTTGCCGCCACGGTGCAGACCGGCGCCGCCGCTATCGGGAACGGTCTCGTAGCGCTCGATCACCAGCGGGAAGTAGCGTTCGAGGAACTCGTTGGGCACGTTGGTGAAGCCGGGGAACAGCGAGTGGCCATCGGGGCCATCGCCCAGCGGGCGTCCGGGGATGCCGCCGAAGCCGATCTGGAAGAGCTGGAACCACTTTCCGTTCCTGTCGGTGCCGGCATAGAACAGGTGCGGCGAGGACGAGAAGCCTGCGGCATTGAGGAATTCCGGCGTCTTCTGGCCTAGCAACCCGCCGAGGATATCGAACAGGCGGCCGAGCACGTGGGTGCGGCCCGAGAGCGCGGCGGGGAACTTTGGCTTCAACAGCGATCCTTCGGGGATGCGCACGTCGATCAGGTCGTAATAGCCGTCGTTGAACAGGATCTGCGGATCGAAGATCATGATCATGTAGATGCCGAAGAACATGCGCATCATGTTCTCGTTGAGCAGCATGTTGATCGAGGCCTGGCTCTGCGGATCGGTGCCGGCGAAATCGAGCACCACGCGGCCGTCCTCGCGCCACATCGTGCACTTGATCTTGTAGGGGCCATAGCCCAGGCCGTCGTCGCAGATGTAGTCTTCGAAGCTGACCTTGTCTTCGCTGATCGAACTGGCGATCAGCTGCTTCATCGCACGGTGGTTGCGTTCGAGCAGCATCGTCGTGGCCGAGGTGAACACGTCGTCGCCGAAACGCTCGGCCATTTCATAGACGCGGCGCGCGGCGACGCGGCACGAGGCGATCAGGGCGTTGAGGTCAGCCTTGCACCAGTCCGGCGTGCGGGTCTGATGCATGACCAGCTTGATCAGGTCCTCGTTGTATTCGCCCTTCTTCCAGATCTTGACCGGCGGGATGCGCACGCCTTCCTGGAAGATCGAGGTGGCGTGGATCGGCATCGAGCCGGGAACCATGCCGCCGATGTCGGACTGGTGGCCGAACATCGAGGTATAGGCGATCAGGCGGCCGTCCTTGAACACGGGGAGCAGGACCAGCCAGTCGTTCGAGTGGCTGATGGCGCCCTGCACCGAGTAGGGGTCGGACAGGAAGATCAGGTCGCCGTCCTCGACGGTGCCGTCATAGCCATCGAGGAACGGGCCGATGTACGATCCGAACTGGCCGACGATCATCTTGCCGGTGTGATCGGCGATGAGCGGGAAGGCGTCGCCCTGCTCGCGGATGCCCGGAGACATCGCGGTGCGGACAAGCGTCGCGTCCATTTCGATCCGCGCATTGCGCAGCGCGTTCTCGATGATGTCGAGCGTGACCGGATCGACGGCAACCGGGTTGAAGGGCGTGGTGTTGGCCTGGATGATCTGTGCGGGCATGGCTTAGTCCTCAGGCGAGGTTGATCAGGATGTTGCCGACATGGTCGACGCGGCCGGTACAGCCGGCTTCGATCAGCGTGGTGGAGTCCATCTCCACGACGATGGCGGGGCCGGGGATCACGTCGCCGGCACGAAGCCTGGCGCGGTCATAGATCACGGCGGGGACCATGGCGCCATCGGCCCACAGTTCATGGTCGCGCACCTTGGCGGCGATCGGATCGCCGTTGCCCACTTCGAGCGGCGGGGCGGGCAGGTCGAGCGCGGGGCCCATGGCGACGGCGCGCAGGTTCACCAGTTCGTGCGCCGAATCCATGTTGAAGGTGAACAGACGCTTGTGTTCGGCATCGAAGCGGTCGGTCACGCCCTTCAGGCCATCGCGGCGGAGAACTTCGGCGTCGATCGACAGCGGCACTTCGAAGGCCTGGCCTTCGTAGCGGATGTCGAGTTCGAACTGGCTGGTGACATCGGCGTCACTGATGCCTTCGGCGGTCAGTTCGGCGCGGGTCTGCGCGGCCATGTCATCAAGCAGGGCGAGAACTTCGGCCTCGTCGGTCTCGTCGACGCGGCGGCTGAACGAACGCGCGGTTTCGGTGCGCATGCGCGTGGTGGCATCGCCCAGGGCGCAGAGCACGCCGGGGCTGACCGGGGAGACGGCAGGCCACGAGCCCATCAGCTTGGCCACGGCGTTCACGTGGAGCGGGCCGGCGCCGCCGAAGCCCATCACCGCGAAGTCGCGCGGGTCATAGCCCTGCTGCACCGAAATCATGCGCAGTGCGCCGAACATGTTCTCGTTGACGATGTCGATGATCCCGCGCGCGGCTTCCATCAGGCCGATGCCCAGCGCGTCGGCGATGGTCTGCACCGCCTTCTTGGCGCCTTCGCGGTCAAGCTTGAAGGTGCCGCCGAGCAGGTTCTCAGGGAGGTAGCCAAGCACGACGTTGGCGTCCGTCACAGTCGGCAGGGTGCCGCCCTTGCTGTAGGCGACAGGGCCGGGCACGGCGCCCGCCGACTGCGGGCCGACGCGCAGCGCGCCGGTGAGTTCCGGCACATAGGCGATCGAGCCGCCGCCCGCGCCAACCGTCTTCACGTCAAGCGCCGAGGCGCGGACCGAGAGGTGGCCGACTTCGGTGGTGCGCTGGCGGCGCGCTTCAAGATTCTCGATCAGGGCCACGTCGGTGGAGGTGCCGCCGACGTCGAGCGTCAGGATGTTCTTGATGCCCGAATTGCGACCAACCCAGATCGCGCCGGTGACGCCGCCTGCAGGACCCGACATGAGCAGCGAGACGGGATGCTCTTCCGACTTTTCGGAGGACATCAACCCGCCGTCCGAACGCAGCAGCGAGAGCGATCCGGCCATACCGGCACCGCGCAGGCTATCGCGCAGGTTGTGAATGTACTTGCGCATCACCGGGCGCACCGCGGCGTTGGCAACGGTCGTCAGGGTGCGTTCGTATTCCTGCATTTCGGGCAGGACTTCGTGGCTCAGCGACATCGGGATGCCGGGCATGATCTCTGCCGCGAGTTCGCCGATGCGCTTTTCATGCGCGCCGTTGAGGTAGGCGTTGACGAGGCTGACGGTCAGCGCTTCCACGCCGCTGTCGCGCAGGGCGACGAGGGCTTCGCGCACTTGCGCTTCGTCGAGCGGTTCCAGCTCATTGCCTTGCGCATCCATGCGGCCGCGCACTTCGACGGTGTCCTGCAGCGCGGCCAGTGGCACCGGCTTTGGCCAGACGATCCATCCGGCAAGCCCGCCCGGCACGAACGAGCGGGCGATCTGCATGACCTGGCGATAGCCATCGGTGGTGACAAGGCCGACGCGCGCGCCCTTGCCTTCGAGCACGGCGTTGGTCGCCACGGTGGTACCGTGGAGGAAGAATTCGACGTCCGACGGGCTGATGCCCGCCTTTTCGCAGATGGCGGTCACGCCGTTCAGAATGCCTTCCGAACTGTCGTGCGGGGTCGACGGCGTCTTGTTGCGCCAGAATTCGCCAGTGCTCTGGTTGAACAGCAGGAGGTCGGTGAACGTGCCACCCACGTCCACGCCCAGTCGATAGGTCATGTCTACCCCGATCGCTTGTGTCTTGCGGCGGAATCGCCGTCCGTTTGCAGTGAGGCGAGTGCTATTCATATCCTCCGCGCCGGGGGGATTTTCGGACAGAGTTATCCGCCAAGCGGCTTTTCAGCCGTGGCGGCGGAGTTCCGCCGAACCGGGAAAATCCGCTGTTCGGATAAGCTTACGTGATCTCTGTTCGCGGCACGGCGCGCGGTGTCGACTGCCGCCAAATCACGTTCGAGGAAGGATTCTGCAATGGCCGCATGGCTGGTGGTGACGGCGACGCTCAAGGACCGCGATGCATTCATGGCCTGCGGCTATTCGCAGAGGGCGGCGACAATCCTCGAGCAGCATGGTGGGCGCTATGTCATCCGCGCGCCGGGGGCAACCGTCCTGGAAGGCGAAGGCGCAGAAGGTGCATCGGTGGTCGTCTCGGAATGGCCGAGCCGGGAGGCCGCGCTCGGCTTCTACAATTCGCCCGAATATACCGAGGCCAAGAAGCTGCGCGAGGGGCTGGCGGAGATCAACGTGACGCTGGTTGGCGCGTGATGATCGGGCGCATTGGCCCGATTGCGGCAAGCCTGCTGGCGCTTTCCGGCGTTGCGGCAGAAGCGAAGCCGGGCAAGCGCTTCAACGATTGCGGCAGGGACTGCCCCGACATGATCGCGATAGCTCCCGGCACGTTCAGCATGGGCGCGGACGTGGGCGAGGAAGGCCGCCCGGAAGGGCCGGTGCGGCAAGTGACGATCACGCGGCCGTTCGCGCTTGGCGTTCATGAGGTGACCAACGCGCAGTATTCGCGCTTTATTGCCGAAACCGGGCGCACGCCTTCCAGGGGGTGTCGTTCGATTGTGGGCGGCAAGGTCGAGATCGTGCCGGAGGGCGATTACCTGAACCCAGGCACCGGTGCAGGCGCGGGTGCGCCGGACAAGCCGGTTGTCTGCGTTTCGTGGCGTGATGCCAAGGCCTATGCTGCGTGGCTTTCCGAGAAGACGGGGCAGAACTATCGCCTGCCTTCGGAAGCGGAATGGGAATATGCCGCGCGCGCCGGGAAGCCGGGCGACTACTACTGGGGCAACTCCATCGACGCTGCCTGCACCCACGCCAACGTCTATGACAAGGACGGCGCAGCGGGCGGCGCGGTGCCCGTGTTCTCGACCGCCGAAGGTGCGGTTACCGTACCGCATGCCCAGTGCAGCGACGGCCATGCCGAGGTGGCGCCGGTCGGCAGCTACCGGGCCAATGCCTTCGGCCTGCATGACATGACCGGCAATGTCTGGGAATGGGTGGAGGACTGCTACTTCGCGCCCTATCCGTCAGGCGCGCCGACAGATGGCTCGGCCTATCAGGTCAGTGGCGAGTGCCCGCGGCGTGCCGTGCGCGGGGGGAGCTGGATGAGTTCGCCGTTCCGCAACCGCACCTCGTGGCGCGGGCGCGATCCGGAAGACCTGGTGACGTGGATATTCGGCTTCCGCGTGGCACGTGATCTTCCGGCGAAGGACGCGAAGTGACCGACACGACGCGCGCTCTCGTCAATCTCAGCCGCCGTGGCGTGCTCGCCGGGCTGGGTCTTGGCGCGGGTGGGCTGTTGCTGGGCCGTGGCGGTGCCGCCTGGGCGGTGACGGATAGCGCCAATACCCCTGCGCAGTTCGGACCGATGCTGGCAATTGCGCCGGACGGGGTGGTGACGCTGGTCGTGCCGACTTCGGAAATGGGGCAGGGCACGCAGGAAGCCTTGGCGCGCATCGTTGCCGAAGAGCTTGACTGCGATTTTGCGCGGCTTGTGGTGCAGCTGCCATGGGCTGATCCGGCCTTTTCCAATCCGTTCGCGCGCCGCCAGCTTACTGCCAACTCGATGAGCGTGACCGGCTATTATGCCGCTCTGCGAAAGCTCGGCGCGGGCGCTCGGGCGATGTTGCTGCAGGCGGCAGCGGTACGGCTTTCGGTTCCGGTGGAGGGCCTTTCCGCCCGCGCAGGCCGGATCACGGGTGGCCCCAGTGAACTGACCTTCGGTGAGGTGGCGGCTGATGCGGCCAAGCTGCGGGTTCCGGCCGAGCCAAGGCTCAAGGACCCGGCAGGCTTCGGCGTGATCGGCGGCAAGACGCCGCGCAAGGACCTTCACGCCAAGGTGACCGGAGCGGCGACGTTCGGGATCGACGTGGCGGAACCCGGGATGCTGATCGCTGCGCTGGTGCTCGCACCCCATCCCGAAGCGAGCTTCACGGCCAAGGGGCTGGACGAGGCACGCAAGCTGCCGGGCGTGTTTGCCACTGCGCAGGTCAAGGGCGGCGTGGCCATTCTGGCCGACCGGTTCTGGCGCGCGCAAAAGGCCGCGCAGGGCGTGTCTCTCGAGGTCAGCGCCAGCCCGACTGCCGGACTTTCTGACGAAAGCTTGGCGGCAGGGTTGCAAGCAGCGTTCGATGCGATCGAGCCCGCGCCGTTTCCGAACCTTGACCTGAGCGGCTTTCCGCCCAAGCTGCAGCGGGCGGACAAGCCGCAGGTTCTTGCCGCTGTTGCCGCAGCACCGCGCAAGGTGGAGGCGGCATACGAAGTCCCTCATCTGGCCCATGCCACGATGGAGCCGATCTGCTGCTCCGCCAAGCTGACCGATGATGGCCTGCTGATCCGCGGGCCGCTACAGGACCCGGCGTTCAGCCGGGCACTGGGCGCGAAGCTGACTGGCCTGCCGCTCGACAAGGTGCGCGTCGAAGTGACGTTCCTTGGCGGCGGGTTCGGGCGCAAGTGGGGGACGGATTTCGTCGGCATCGCCGTGCAGGCAGCGCAGGCGGCACCGGGGCGTCTGGTCAAGACGGTGTGGACGCGCGAGCAGGACTTCGCGATGGACCAGTTCCGCCCCGCCTTTGCGGTCCGCTCGGTCGCCGGGCTTGATGCGACGGGGAAGCCAACCGCGATCCACAGCCGCATCGCCGGTGAATCCATCGCCGCCTATCACAAGATGTCCGGCATTCCCGGCTTTGAAGGGCTGGCCGATGCCAACTCGGCGGCGCAGCTGATATATGGCGCCTATGCCGTGCCGCAGAAGCTGATCGAATACCACAAGACCGATCTGGCAGTGCCGGTCGGGTTCTGGCGATCGGTCACGATGTCGCAGAATGCGTTCTTTGCCGAATCCTTCATCGACGAGCTTGCCTTTGCGGCCGGCGAGGACGCGCTCGCCTATCGCCTCGCCATGCTGGACCCGCAGCCTCGCATCCGCGTAGTGCTGGAAAAGGCGGCGGCGATGATCGGGTGGCAGGCGCGCAAGCCGGGTTCCGGAAGGAAGCCCGGAAAGGATGGGGGCAAAGGGCGCGGCATTGCCTTCAGTTATGCCGAGAACAGCTTCTGCGCGATCGCGGCGGAAGTGACCGTCAAGCGCAAGGCGCTGACCATCGACCGGCTGGCCTGCGCCTTCGATTGCGGGCTGGCGATCGATCCGGTCAGCACCGAGGGGCAGATCTCGGGCGGCATCGTGTTCGGCCTGCAGGCCGCGCTGTGGGGTGAGGTTCACTTCGCCGATGGGCGGCCGACGGCGGAGAACTTCGGCGATTACCGCATGCCGCTGCTGGCCGACATTCCGCCGATCGAGGTGGCGCTTATCCCTGGCGGCACGAGACCGGGGCCGGTGGGGGAGGCTTCGACGCCGGTGGTTGCGCCCGCGCTGTGCAACGCCATAGCTGACGCCGGGGGGCCGCGCATTCGCGCTCTTCCCATCGCGCGCACGCTGGAAACCTGAGGGGCCTGGGCGATGGTGAAGCTTTCCGTCAACGGCATCGAGCGCGATTGCCCCGCCGATCCCGATACGCCGCTGCTCTGGGCACTGCGCGAGGATCTCGGGCTCACCGGCACCAAGTTCGGTTGCGGGGTGGGGGCCTGCGGGGCCTGCACCGTGCACATCGATGGCGAAGCGGTGCGCAGTTGCCCGATGCCGCTTTCCGATGTGGGCGCCGTAAAGGTGACGACCATCGAGGCACTGGGCAAGGCTGAGGCGGACAAGCTCCATCCCGTGCAGCAGGCCTGGGTCGAGGCGCAGGTGCCGCAGTGCGGCTATTGCCAGCCCGGGATGATCATGGCGGTGGCGGCGTTGCTTGCCCGCGATCCCGATCCCAGCGAAACGAGCATTCGCGAACAGATCACCAATATCTGCCGCTGCGGCACATATCCGCGTATAGTTGCAGCCGTGCGGCAAGCTGCCGCCGCTGCGCGCGCTTGATGACAGGAAACCTCGCAATGTCTCGCAAACCCCTGCCGCGAACGCCCAACCGGCTCGATCCGATCGATGGGGCGCGGCCCATGGACGAGCAGCTGCTGGCAATGATCGTCGGGCTCACTTCGGAAGTGACGATCCTGCGCGCGCGGCTCGATGCGGCAGAGCGCCTGCTGGAAGCTTCGGGCGCGCTAGCTCCTGGTGCGATTGACGGGTACGAGCCCGATGCTGCCGCCGAGGCTGCGCGCGAGGCCCATCGCAAGGCCACGCTCGACAAGGTGTTCCGCCCCTTGCGCGAGGCGGCGCTGGCCGAACTTGCCGCCACCACTACCATGGGAGATGCAGCATGACCAGGCAATTGTCCGAAGACCGCGCCGGCCTTGCCCATCCACTGATCGCGGTGCCGAGCCACGACGAACTGGCCGAACAGCTGTTCGTGCGCGATCTCAAGCTTTACATCATGCAGCAGATCGAGCCGGTGCAGGGCCAGATTGCCGCGCGCGAGGCTACGGCGCTGAAGGGCGCAGAAGGCAACGGCACCGCCGCGCTGCGCAAGCGCATGGCCGAGCATGAAAGCTTCGGCACCTGGCTCGCCATGAAGCGCGAGAGCCAGCGCCAGCTGTGGCACGGCGTGGCGCGCAGCGTCGAACGCCAGGCCGAAGAGCTTGAGGAACTGGCGCGGATCGAAAACCCGAAAGGGTCGGTGCGGACCGATCCGGACTTGGTCGAACCCGAATACATCGCGCGTGGCGACATTCACCTGATGCCCGGCGGCAATGCCCACGATGATGGCTCGTTGCTGCAGGGCGCGGTGATGGACCGGGGCGGCGCGGTCTACATGCTCGGCCGCAACGGCGGGATGCTCAACGACCTGCGCGGGCAGACGGCGATGGCTCACGTGCTGACCCGCTTCCCCAATTTCGAGCCACAGCGCATTCTCGACATGGGCTGCGGCATCGGCACCAGCACCGTGCCCGCCGCGCTGTGCTTCCCCGAAGCGGAAGTGCATGGCATCGACGTTGGCGCTTCGATCCTGCGCTATGCCCACGCGCGGGCCGAGCATCTTGGCGCTGCCGTCCACTTCTCGCAGCAGAGCGCGGAAAGGACCGACTTTGCCGATGGCAGCTTCGATCTCGTGTTCTCCTGCGTGGTGTTCCACGAAACCTCGCAGGCGGCGAGCATGGCGATCGTGGCGGAAAGCCGCCGCCTGCTGCGTCCCGGCGGCCTTGCGGTGCACCTTGAGGTCCCGCTGCTGCACGACAATTCCGACCCGTGGGTAGAGCTTTCGGGCGAGCTGGAAGCGCAGTTCAACAACGAGCCCAACTGGCGCGGCGCGCTGACGACCGATTACCGCGCGCTGTTTGAGGCCTCGGGCTTCAAGGACGTGGAGATCGGCTATCAGGCGACCAGCCCAGCCGCGCGCAGCGGGCCATTCCGCTTCGGGCCAGAGAGCGAGGGCGTGTTCCGTTCGTGGTTCGTGGCCTCGGGCGTGGCCTGAGGCCGGCTTCAGGGCGCCTTGAGGTATTCGGCAATCGCGCTGATTTCAGCAGCCCCAAGGCCCTCGGCCATGGCCTGCATCTTGCCGCTGGTCAGCGCCGTGACGATGCGGGTGCGGTCCATCGTTGCGAGCGCGGTGCGGGCGGGCGCTCCGGTGCCTTCCTGCTCGTGGCAACTGGCACAGCGTGCGGCGAACAGGGCGAGGCCCGCCGAAGTGGCGGCCTTGACCGGCTGGTAGTCGGCAAAGGACCGCGCCGATCCGCCACGCAGCCCGAAGGCCTGCAACCGGTCGGTGCCGACGATGACCATGCCCTGCACCACCGCCGGTTCGTTGTACTTGCCTGTCGGGTGTAGCGCCTGACCGCTGCTCCACAACGGCTTGAGCGTCAGCGCATCGAAGGCGCGGAGCAGTGCGCCCGGCGCATCGGGCAGGAACACGTTGGCGCTGCGCGGCATGTTGACATCGAGCACCCAGACGATGCCATTGCGCCCGCCATTGCTCGAGACGACCGGCGAGCCGGGGTTCTGGAAGGTTACCGTCATCTCCTGCGCATCGCGTATCAGCCACGCCGGTTTACCCGGTGACAGCGCGATGGCGAGCCTGACGAGGCTGGGCGGCACGTTGGTGCCGAAATCGGCGCCGGTCTTGGAACTGCCTGCGAAGTACAGGAACTCGCGTCCGTCGACGGCGCTGAAACGGGCGGGCGTGGCGCGGCTCTTGGCCGAATTCACCATGCCGATGCTGTCGGAATAGGGGCCGAAGACCACGACCGGCCCGCGTGACCCGAGTTCAGCTTGCGGACCCGGCGCCAGCAGCGAACCGTCGCTGGCGGGATCGCTGCTGCACACATGGCGGCGAGTGGTGTTGCCGGGCAGGCGGCTGCGATCGAGCAGGTAGGCGACGCCCTGCTTGCCCGAACCTTGCGCCAGCAGATGCGGCGTTGCGGTGCGGCGCGGGTCGAGTTCGATCGCCACGGCTCCGCCCGAGGCTATGTCGATATCGGCCGCGGCGGTCTGGCAATAGTTGAAGGGGGAGTAGGTGCCGGTCAGCTTCAGGCCGGTGCGCGGATCGTCGGCGAACTGGAGGAGCGACTGCCCCCAGGCGCCGTCGCTTTCGGGATAGACGCCGGCAATCCCGCGCTTGGCGAGCGCCGAGGCGAAGCTGGCCCCGGTGACGACATGGATGCGCCCTTGCGCGTCGATCGTCGCGCCGCTCGCGCCCCACATCCCGCCTTGCTGCATGTCGCTGCGCGGCATCGAGGAGAAGGCGCTGGCTATCGCGGGTTTGCGGGTGTTGACCGAAACGAGGAAGCCCTGCTGATCCGGGCCGAAGGTGATGTAAAGCTGCGCGCCATCGGCAGAGAGGTTGAGCGCGCCGCGCTGGAAATAGATCTGGCCGGGCTCGAAGCGGGTGGTGCCGTTGCGGTTCACGCTGGCGGGCACGGTGCGGTGGCTGATCTCCAGCGGCCAGCCTTTGGCTTCGTCGCCGGTCGCAAGGTCCAGCGCGTGGACGTCCCATGCCCAGTCATCGCGGCAAGAGGTGACGTAGATGCGCCCCGCAGCCTTGTCGATGACCGGGGTGGAGATGCTGCCCATCTCGCCATTCTGGCAGGGGTTGGCCGTCAACTGCCTGCGCCACAGGATGGTCCCGGCGGACAATGCTCCGCGATCCACTGCCAGCACGGCATAGGCAAAGCCGGTGGAGGCGACCGCGTAGGCCACCGGCACGGATTGCCCGGCGAGCGGCCCGCTGCGCTGTAGCACGCTGCCGAGGTAGAGCGGAGAGGCAAACAGGCGCGGCGGTGCGGTGCCTGCAAAATCGAACACCGGCGATTGCCATATCTGGCCAAACGCGCGACCGGCGACCGCTTCTGGCGTCAGCACGGTTTCCGCGCGGTTCCAGCCTTCCCGCGCGGCATTGCCGTGGAAGGTCGTCTTGTCGACAGCATCGCTCTGGCCCGCAATGCCGGGAGCAGCCAAGGTGAGACTGGCGGTGAGCAGGAGGGGAATCTTGCGCATGCCTGCAGTCTGTCCTGCAGCGTATCGCGGTGCGTGTCCGTGCGCGCCTTGGCCGACTGGCGGATAGGCGCATCTTGCGCAGTGATCCGGCGGGACAGGCGCGCAGGATCGGGGCATGTTGAGCAGGCGCGATCTTGGCATTTTGACGGGCGGCGCAATGGCGCTGGCGGCTTCGGCAAAGGGTGCTGCGGCGACCCCGGATCTCGGCAACGCCATCCGGCCCGCCAGCTTCCCCGGCTTCTGGGACTCGCAAGGAGATGTGCGGCGCGCCGGTGGCGTTCTGCACTGGCGCTCCGCTGGCCGCGCCGAGCAGCGCCCGCCACTGGTCCTGCTGCACATGCTGGGCGGGTGGAGCGACGACTGGCGCATGGTGGCAAGGCTTCTCGGCCCAGACCGGCGCGTGATTGCGTTCGATCTGCCGGGGCATGGCCTTTCGGCGTGGCAGGGACCGCCGCCGGAAGTGCAGTCTGTCGAGGAAACGGCTGCGCTGATCGCTGGAGCAATGACGGAACTGGGCCTGGGGCAAGTCGATCTTGCCGGAACCTCGCTCGGCGGCTGCGTGGCCGTGGCGCTGGCGGTAGGCATGCCGGAGCGGGTGCGGCGGCTCGTCCTGCCGTCCTGCGCCCTCGGCAAGGGGCGGTCCTGGTACGATATCCGCGCCAAGGAGGCGGACCAGTTGCGTGGCGGCATGTTCAATGCTGCGGGCGATCCCCTCCCGGGTGGGCCGGAAGCACTGGTCAAGGTCTTCGGCGTGCGCGATGCGGTGCGCATTTCGGCGGAGCAGAACGCCAGCCGTCAGCAGGCCGGGCGCTGGATCAGGCCGCAGGAGCGAGGGGTTGCGCTGACCGACTTTTCCCGCCTGATGGCCCGGATCACCGCGCCGACGCTGCTGCTCTATGGCGATAACGACACGTTCTTTCCCGGCTATCGCCCCATCGCCGAGGCAGCCTTGCGCCATTCGCAGACGGTGGTTCTGCCGCAAGCCAGCGGTCTGCCGGTACTTGACGATCCGGTCGCAACTGCGGGAGCGATCCGTCAATTCCTCGACGCCTGAAGCCCGGCGAATTTATTGTCCTATCATTGATACAAATCAAGCCTTCACGACGGCGCCCGTGTCAGGTTCCGAATCGTCGAGGCCGCGAGAGCGCATCGCTCAGCCGTCAGACGCACCGCAACCGAGGAGGGCTTATGAAGGACAAGATACCGCCACCCTATACCGCCTTGCAGCGTCATCCGATGATGCCGCAAGCCAGCCATGACGAGGCTGCGCGGTTCAACTTCCTCACGCTGTTCAATCGCTATCTTTCGGGCGAGATCGGACGCGGCAATCGCATTGCCTATGAAACGCGCGTCCTGCCGGCCTTCAAGGTAATCCACGGGCGCGAACCGGAGAACCGCGAGGAAATCCGCATCGCGATGAATCAGGACCCCTTCCACCGCATGTGGTCGGCGCTGAAGCGCAACTCGATGGAGATGCGCCAGCAGAACGGGCGCCAGATCGTGCTGCGCCAGCTCGATGAGCTGGATGCGAAGGCCAAGGCCTTCAACGAAGCGTCGGGCCTGCTGGAACTGGACCCGAGCGTGGAACAGCCGATCTACGCCACCTGCGTCGATATTCATTGCCAGCCCGGTGGCTATCACGGTGGTGAGCGCGAAGGCGACGTGACCGTGGGCGCCAACTATGACGTGGGTCTGTTCGCCACGACCGGCGGCGCGCTTGGCAGCCTCAACAATGGCGGCGGGCAGGCCGTGGTCGGCTGGGTCAAGGCCAACCGCCCCGACTGGCAACCGAAGCGCATCCTCGATGTGGGCTGCACCGTTGGCCACAACGCGGTGCCCTTTGCCGAAGGGTTCCCCGACGCCGAGGTGATCGCGATCGACACCGCGGCGGCATCGCTGCGCTATGGCGCCGCGCGCGCGGCGGGGCTGGGCGTGAAGAACATCCGCTTCGTTCAGGCCAGTGGCGAGGACCTTTCGCGGTTCCCCGACAACCATTTCGACTGGGTGCAGACGACGATGTTCCTGCACGAGCTTTCGGCGGAATCGATGCCGAAGATCCTGGCTGAATGCCGTCGCGTGCTCAAGCCGGGCGGGTTGCTGCTCCATGTCGAACAGCCGCAGTACGGTCCGGACATGCCGCTTTACGAGCAGTTCATCCGCGACTGGGACGCCTACAACAACAACGAACCGTTCTGGTCGGCCATGCATGGCGTCGATCTGAAAGCGGTGATGGAAGAGGCCGGATTCCCGATGGACCACCAGTTTGTAACCGGTGTGCGAGCAGTTCCCGATAAGTCCCTGTTCCCGGCATCGCCCGATGGGGAAGAGGAGGATTACGGACGCGCTGCCATCTGGAATGCCTACGGGGCCTGGAAGCCTCAAGTAACCAGCGGAGCAGAAAAGGAGATTTCGGCATGACGCAGGAAATCGACTGGATCGCGCGTTCGGGCGCTCGCGCCAAGGGCGGAAGGCCGGTCTTCTTCGACGAGATGGCCCTCGACCGCCTTTACTCGCTGGCGTTGTCGCTGACGGCTGAACTGGCCGCCACGCGGGAGCGTCTGGATACTGTTGAACGGCTGCTGGAGTCGCAAGGCTCCCTCAGCCGGGATGCCATCGAAAACTTCAAGCCGGACCTGGGTGCCGGCGAGGAACGAGGCATCGCCATGAGGGCATATATTGCCCGCGTCATGCGCGGCTTCCAGCAGGAAGTCGAAGCCATGGAGAACCCCGATCCGCCGGTCACCGACTGGGTGGAGCGGCTCTCCCGAGGCTGACGCGCAGTGGCTTAGTGGCGGCTTCCACATCAAAGGGGAAAGTCGTTGATCGAAGAAGTACTGGTACTGCGCTGGGTCCACATCGTCTCCATGGTCTATTGGCTTGGCGGCGAATGGGGTGTCTTCCAGACAAGCTTTAACATCATCAATCGCAAGCTCTCGATGGAGGAGCGCAGGCGGCACATGGAAACCGCCTATCGCATCGACATCCTGGCGCGCACCGGTATCATCATGCTGCTGCCGCTGGGGCTGCATATGGGCAATATCTATGGCCTGCAGCCCTACGGCGGCAGCTTCCTCACGGCGATGTGGGTGTTCGTGGCGGGCTGGCTTGCTCTCTGCTGGTCGGCCTTCATCTACCGCGAGACCGATCGCGGCGTGATGCTCACCAAGCTTGACGAGAAGATCCGCTGGGTGCTGATCCCGACGATCTTCGTGGTCGGCATTTCCTCGCTGCTGGGCCATGGCCCGCTCGAGGCCAGCGAAGGTTCGCGCTGGTACGCCACGAAACTGACGCTCTATGGCTTCACCCTGTGCATCGGCCTTGGCCTGCGCTGGATCATGCGCCTGTGGACCGTCCGCTTCCGCCGCCTGGCCGAAGGTCCGAACCCGGCCGAGGAAGCCGCGCTCGAGCGCGAGTTCCTGTACGGCCGCCTGATGGCCTACGTGTACTGGATCACGATCTCGGGCATCTGCTTCCTGGGAACGGTCAAGCCGTTCTGATCGGGGCAGGGTTTGCGAAAAGGGAGGGGCGGCCTGATCGGGCCGCCCTTTCTATTTGGGCGCGGCCTCTTCGCGGGAGAGCTGGGCGTCGAGCAGCGCGGCGTACTTGTCGGCCATCGTCTTGCAGGCGCCAGGCGCGCGCATCGGATCGGGCGTTTTGCCAGCGCGCCTTGCCGCAGCGCGCAGGTCTGCGCCCGAATGTTCGGCGTGGTTGGACAGCAGGACGTCGCACGGCTCATCGTGCAGCATGGCGATGCTGCGGCGGAAACCGTCCACAAGCTCCGGGTGGTCGCGGTAGCGATAGGTTCCGGCAGTGAGCGAATTGAGGCTGGCCGCGAAGAACACCCTGGCGCAGTCAGTGCTCGGGGAGCAGGTCTGCCATGACCAGCCCATCGATCCCGGCGTGTGCCCCGGCATGGCGCGGGCGGTGATGCCGACTTTGCCCAGGTGCAGGCGCTGGCCGTCCTTCACGACGCGTACGCTCTTGACCGGGGCATAGGCGATAAGGCTGGCGCGCTGCGGATCTTCATCACCGCTGATGCCATGGCGCAGCGCCGCGGCAGCAGAGGCCGAGGCATAGACCTGCGCGCCGCTTTCGCGCACCACCGCGGCGATGGCCCCGGCGTGATCGTAATGCGGCTCGGTCACCAGCAGCCACTTCACCTGATCGATCCGATAGCCGAGATCAGCCAGATGTGCGCGAAGCACCGGCAGGCCTTCGGGCAGTCCGGCGTCGATCAGGACGAGGCCCTTGCCGGTATCGATCACCGCCTGCTTGACGCGCTTTGGCCCGACATAGCCCAGCCCCGCAAATACGCGCAGCGGCGCGTCCGGCTCAAGCCAGCGCGCCGCATCGGGGCCGGTGATGGGCCGTGTCAGCGGATCGTCCCCACGCGTCGCCCCGATCAGGAGCGCCGCGGCAAGGACGAGGCCCGCCTTGCGCATCAGTTGCGATACTCTTCCTGCTTGAGCGTCAGCAGCTTGCGCGGATCGCGTGCGCCTTCGGGATTGACGCGGGCCAGCATCGCCACCCAGTCCTTGGGCATGTTGGCGTAGTCGGTTTCCTTGCGGCCAACGCTGCGCAGGCACTGCGTGCCCATGCCGGCGGGCATCTTCCACCAGCGGGCATAATCCGAAAGATCGGTGCCATAGCCGGTCGCGCTGGCGCAGTGGACGCGCGGGTCCAGCGCTTCCTTTGCGGGGCTGGTGATCATCGTCATGTCGTTGAGGCGGCGCGGCGAAAGGCCCGGCGTCTCGGTATCGGCAGCGGTGTGCTGTTGGAAGGTGATCTGGTCGCCCATGTGATAGAACAGCTCGGGCACGTGCTCAGCCTTGAGCGTGGTGTTGCCGATCTTGCCATCGAAGATCAGATCGTTGGCCGCGCTGTAGCGAACCTTGGTGGGGCCGACGGGCACGAAGGGCACGTCCACCATTTCGCCGGTCAGCGGATTGCGCAGCTGCTCGGAACGTTCGTTGGTGCCGGGGGCGGTGCGGAAGCCGAGTTCGTAGGAGGTCAGCTCCATGCTGCCATCGGCGAGCGGATTGACCTGCATCACCGCGCCGAACACCAGTTCGCACAACGGCGTCAGCTTCGCGCCCTGCTGGGCATAGTTGCGGCCACGGAACCACCAGTAGACGATGCCCGGATCGGTGCGCAGCCGCATGCGGCGGATCATGGCGATGCGCGCGGCCGGGTCGGTGGGGATGCCTTCCTCGCGGATCAGCGACGCGCCAAGCGCAGGCGCTGCACCGAGCAGGCCGGAACCGGCCAAGGCCACGCCCGTCAGCCCGGCTCCGCCGAGCATGGTGCGGCGGCTGAGGAGGAAAGTCTCGTCGCTTCTGTCGAAATCGGTCATCGGCTTGTTCCCCACGTTATGCCTCAAGGTCAGGCGGTTTCCACGGCACCCTGGCCGATCAGCTCGTCGATGCGCTGCGCCGGGTAGCCAAGCTCTTGCAGGATCGCGTGCGCATCGGCGCCGGGCTGGGGCAGGGCGACGCTGCCGCCGGGACGCTTGCCGCCCATTTCGAGCGGGATCGTCGGCAGGCGGGTCGAGGCCAGTTGCGGATCGTCGAACATGTCTTCGGGCCGCCCGATCGGCGCGAACGGCAGGCCGGTGCCTTCCAGCTTGGCGACGATTTCGGCGCGGGTCATCGACGCCAGCAGGGCGCGGATCTGCGGCAGGATGCGATCACGCGCAAGAACGCGCTCGTTGTTGGTGCGGATAGCCTCGTCGGCCCAGAGATCGTCGAGTTGGAAGAGCGCGCAGAACTTCTCCCACAGGCTGTCGGAGACAACGCCGATGAACACCGGCTCGTCCTTCGTCTCGAACACGTCGTAGATCGCCCAGGCCGAGATGCGCGCGGGCATCGGCGCGGCGGCCTTTCCGGTGACGGCGAACTGCGCCATGTGCTGGCCGACGAGATAGACCGTGGTCTCGAATAGGCTGGCGACGACCTTCTGGCCCTTGCCTGTGCGGTGGCGTTCTTCCAGCGCGGCGAGGATGCCGATCACGCCGAACATGCCGCCGGTGACGTCGACCACGCTGGAGCCAGCGCGCAAGGGGCGGCCCGGAGGCCCGGTCATGTAGGCAAGGCCACCCATCATCTGCGCCACTTCATCAAGCGCGGTGCGGTCTTCGTACGGGCCGGGCAGGAAACCCTTTTCCGAGCAGTAGATCAGGCGCGGATTGATGGCTGCAAGATCATCGAACGACAGGCCAAGCCGGTCCAGCGCGCCGGGGCGGAAGTTCTCCACCAGCACATCGGCACTGGCGCACAAGTCACGCGCCACGGCCTTGCCCTCGGCCGATTTGAGATCGAGGCAGATCGAGCGCTTGCCGCGATTGTACATCGGGAAATAGCCGGCGCCCGAGCCGAGCAGGCGGCGCGTGCGGTCCCCGCCCAGCGGCTCGATGCGGATCACCTCTGCGCCGAGCCCGGCAAGGATGTGGCCGACCGTAGGCCCCATGACCATGTGGGTGAATTCGATCACCTTGATCCCCGCCAACGGGGTCGGGCCGATCTGTTGGCTACCAGTATCTTCAGGCGCGGCGGTCAACGGGCAATCCTTTCGGCGTAATCGAGCATCGGGCCTGCATCGGGAGTGAATCCGTAGAGCGGCTCTTGCGGCAGGGCCTCGGCCAGAATGCTCCGCACAGCGAGCAGCTTTTCAAGGTCGATGCCGGTCCCGAACCCCATCGAGTTGAGCATGAGCACGAGGTCCTCGGTGACGAGGTTGCCCGAAGCGCCCGGCGCATAAGGGCAACCGCCAAGCCCGCCCAGCGAGGAATCGAGCGTGGTGATGCCTTCATCAAGCCCGGCCAGCGCATTGGCGAGGCCGAGGCCGCGGGTGTTGTGCAGATGCAGCGTGGTCAGCTTGTCGGCACCAACGGCGGCCTTCACCTTGCGGACAAGGCGGCGAACCTGCGCCGGGTCGGCATAGCCGGTGGTGTCGGACAAGCTGAATTCCTGCGCGCCCGCTTCGGCAGCGGCAACGGCAAGGCGCACGACCTGATCTTCGGGCACCGCACCTTCGATGGTGCAGCCGAACGCGGTGGAAAGGCCCACGGCGAAGTGCACGCCGCCCTCGCGGGCGATGCGGGCCACTTCGGCGATTTCAGCGAGCATCGCCGGGTGGTCCTTCCGGACATTGCGCTGCGAATGGGTTTCGCTCATCGAGAACGGGATCGACATGCCGTGGACGCCCGCTTCCACGGCGCGGGCCGCACCCTTGGCGTTGGGGACAAGCGCGACGACGTTCAGCCCCTCGATGCCACGCGCGAAAGCAACGATCTCTGCCGTATCGGCCATCTGCGGCAGAGGGCTTGGCGGCACGAAGCTGCCCACTTCGATCTCGCGCACCCCGGCGGCGGCTTCGGCGGCGATCCAGGCCTTCTTGGCCTCGGTCGGCAAGACGGCCTTGATCGATTGCAGCCCGTCACGCGGGCCGACTTCTGAAACGAGTATCTGGGTCATGCAGCTTTTCCGGCGTAGATCCATGGACGCTGGGCGCGGTCAGCCTTGGTCCAGGCGTCGATTTCGGGGAGGGATTTCAGCGTCAGCGCGATGGCATCGAGCCCTTCGAGGAGCATCTGGCGCGGCTCTTCCTCGATGGTGAAGGCATGCGCCTTGCCTTGTGCAGTCACGGTCTGCGCGGTCAGGTCCACATCGAGCGTCTGCCAGCCAAGGCAGTCGACCACGGCGCGGTCCAGCGTGACGGGCAGGATGCCATTGCGGATGCAGTTGCCGCGGAAGATCGGGGCGAAGCTCTCCGCGATGACGCAGCGGATGCCATATTCGACGAGCGCCCAGACGGCATGCTCGCGGCTCGATCCGCAGCCGAAGTTCGCCCCGCCGAGCAGGATCTGCGCCCCCTTTGCCTGCGTCTGGTTCAGCGGGAAGTCCGGGTCGGGCGTCCGCGCCACGGCGTCGGTGTAGCGCCACGGCGCGAACAGCCCATCGGCAAGGCCCGTGCGCCCGGTGCTCTTCATCTCGCGGCTGGGGATGATCGCGTCGGTATCGACGTTGTCGCGCAGCAGCGGGACGGCGACCGACGTCAGCGTGGTGAACGGCGTCATCGTGACAGCTCCCGCGGATCGGCTATGGCACCGGCAATCGCACTGGCAGCGACCGTTTCCGGGCTGGCGATGTGGGTGCGGATGCCCGGGCCCTGGCGGCCTTCGAAATTGCGGTTGGTGCTGCTGATCGTGCGGGAGTCCTGCGCGAAGCTTTCGCCGCCGGCATAGAAGCAGAGCGAGCAGCCGCTGGCGCGCCATTCAAACCCGGCGGCGGTGAACACCTTGTCCAGCCCTTCCGCTTCGGCCGCGCGCTTGACGGCGGAGCTGCCGGGCACGACCAGCGCCTTCCTTATCGACGGTGCAATGTGCCTGCCCCGCAGCAGATCCGCCGCGCGGCGCAGGTCAGACAAGCGGGCGTTGGTGCACGATCCGATGAACGCGGCGTCGATCGGCGTACCGAGCAGGCGTTGGCCCGCTTCCAACCCGATATAGGCGTGGGCACGGTCCGGTCCCTTGGGCACCGTGCCGGTCACCGCCATGGAGTGTTCGGGACTGGTGCCCCAGCTTACCATCGGCGCGATCGAGGCGGCGTCGATCACGATCTTACGATCGAAAGTGGCGCCCTCGTCGGTGGTCAGCGTCGCCCAGTAGGGCGCGTCGAAGCTGGCAGGGGCGTGGCGACTGCCCGCAAGATAGGCGTAGGTCTTTGCATCCGGCGCGATGATCGCGGTCATGGCCGAGAACTCGGTGGCCATGTTGCACAGGGTCATGCGCCCTTCGATGTCGAGCGCGGTCACCGCCTCGCCCGAAAACTCCACCACGTGGCCCGCGCCGCCGCCTGCGCCGTAGGTCGCCAGCAGATGCAGCGCCATGTCCTTGGGCGTGACGCCGGAAGACAGCGCGCCGCTGAAAGTGACGCGCATTGTCTTGGGCCGGTCGAGCCTGAGCACGCCGGTTGCCATCGCATGTTCGGCCTCGGACGAGCCGATGCCCCAGGCGAAAGCGCCAAGTGCGCCTTGCGTGCAGGTGTGGCTATCGGGTGCGACCAGCGTTGCGCCGGGCAGGACGATGCCCAGCTCCGGCGAGATGACATGGGTGATGCCCTGGTCGGGATCGTTCACGTCGAACAGGGTGATCCCTGCCGCCTGCGCCGCCGCGCGCGTTTCGGTGATGAAGGCACTGCCGCCTGGCATCAGCGCATCGTCGCCGCGGCCGATACGGGTATCGACGATATGGTCCATCACCGCGAAGACCCGCGCCGGATCGCGCAACGGGCGCCCGCTCGCCGCCATCGACTTCAGGGCCGAGGCGCCGGTGCGCTCGTGCAGGAACACGCGGTCGATCGCGATCAGGTGTGCGCCGCCGGCGGTCTGCGCCACATGGTGCGCATCCCAAATCTTCTCGAACAGGGTCTTGCGCGCAGCGGTCATCGGTCAGCCAGATCGACCACGACCTTGCCCATCGACTTGCCCGAAAGCAGCCGCTCGATCCCGTCGTAGATGCCTTCAAGCCCCACGTTGCGCTGGCTGTCGAACTGCACGCGCAGCATTCCGCGCGCATAGAGATCGAACAGACGCTTGCGGGCATCGTCCCAATACGGGGTCAGCAGTCCGTTCATGAAGCCGCGCACCGATGCGCCCTTGTAATAGATTGCGTGGGCTATGCGCGGGGCGGTGACGATCTCGGGCTTGCCCTCAAGATCCGCGGCCGCGCCGCCGACGACCAGGCGGCCATGGTTGGCAAGGTTGGCAAGGAAAGCGTCGAAGATCGTGCCGCTGACCGTGTCGACGGCAACATCAATCCCGCGCGGGTATTCCGCAGCCAGCACCGCGCCAACGTCTTCCGAACGGTAGTCGATCACGCGCTCGGCCCCCAATGAGGCAACGAACGCGCACTTCTCCGGCCCGCCCGCCACGCCGATCACGCGGCAGCCTTTCAGCGCGGCAAGCCGGATAAGCAGATGGCCCAGCCCGCCTGCCGCTGCCGAAATAGCCACCGTCTCGCCGGTCTTCACTTCACCGATCTGTTCCAGCGCCACCATCGCCGAAACGCCAGTGGAGGCGAGCGCCAGATATTCGCGCGTCGCCGCCGGGGCCGGCGCAAAGCTGGCGACCGGGCCGGTGTTCTGTTCGCGATAGCCGCCGGTGAAGCGAACCGAAACGGCAGCATCGCCCACGGCATAGGCCGTCACGCCTTCGCCCACCGCTTCGACGACGCCAATGGCCTCGACCCCGGTAAAGGTCGGCAGGGTGATCTTCACGTAATCGACCAGATTCCGCGCAATCTGGGTGTCGAAGATCGCGTTGACGCCGCAGTGCAGGTTGCGCACCCGGATCTCTCCGTGCGAAGGCGCCGCGCCCGGCAGTTCGACAATGTCCGCGCCTTCGCGGAAGGACGGGGCGATCCGTTCCAGCCGGATCGCGCGGTAGGTCTGCTCGCTCATCGGTTCAATTCCGGCCTTCCCGGATCGGGAAACCGAGGCAGCCCGGATTGAACACGCCGCGCGGATCGACCACGGCCTTCACCGCATCGAGCACGTCCTTGAACGCCTCGTCCCGGCTTTCGCGATAGGCGGTGTAGGCGCGGCCGATCTGGAAGTGCGCGGCGCCATACTTCTTGCAGATCCCCTTCACATGCTCGCGCGCCTCGGCGACGATGGCAGTCGCCTCGGCATTGGGACCAAGCTGCTTGAGGTTCTTGAGGTGCGCCGGCTCGACCATTGATTCGTGGATCGGGCGGTAGCCTTCGGGCCAGAAGAACACCGGCTCGATCACCAGCGCGGTGGTCGAAAGCGAGGAGAACAGGAAGCCGTTGTGGATGCCGTGCTTGTCGAAGGTGTCCTTCATCGAATCGAAGTAGGCGCGGATTTCGGCAAACATCGGCGCGGCGGTGGACAGTGAGGCCTGGCCATGGACCGGTGCCCAGCTTTCGCCCTCTGGCCCGAGGATCGAGTTCGGCGCGGGGAAGGGCATGGCGCGGATGACCTTGGCGATCGAGTTCTCGATCTCCATGCCTTCGAAGCGGGCCGCGATCTCGCGCGCGGTGGCGATATCGGCAGCGACTGCTTCCTTGCAGCGGCCCTCTGCCGTGATGTGCAGCGGGTATTCTTCCTCGGGAATGAAGTTGCGCCCGCCGATGGCGATCTTGGCCGCGGCGAGCAGGCCCTTGCCGAAGGACTTCTCCTTGGCGATGACCTTGCCCAGCGTCTTCACGTCGCTCGCCATCGACATGCGCTTCATGCGCACCTTGGTCAGGCCGGGGTCGAACCCGCAGGTCTCAGAGGCGATTCCGGCGCGGGTCATCTCGGCCAGTGCTTCCAGCATGATCTCGCCGGTCTTGAACGAGAACGAGACCGAGTCCTCGAACGCGGGCGTGCGGATCAGGCGCAGCGTGATTTCGGCCTTGATGCCCAGCGTGCCGGAATCGCCCATGAACAGTCCGGCAAGGTCAGGCCCGTAGTGGCGATAGTGCGGCGTATCGCCATCGGGGCCGCGCGCACCGGTGCGCAGCGTGCGGCCATCGGCCAGCACCATGGTGATCGCCACCACGCTCTCGCTCGACGTGCCATAGTGACCGGCGCCGAACATCGCGTTGAGCTGCGAGAGGCCGCCGCCGATGGTCGAATAGATGCCCGACATCGGCCCCCAGAACGGCGTGCGCAGCCCATGCGGCTTGAGCGCTTCGTTGAGTGCCAGCCACGTGCAGCCTGCCTCGACCGTCACGGTCATGTCTTCCGGGCTGACGCGCAGCACGCGATCCATGCGGCGCATGTCGAGCGTGATCGTGCTGTCGGTGGCAGGGGTATAGCTGCTGGTATAGCTCATGCCCGCGCCGCGCGGCGCAATGTCCACGCCCGCATCGTTGGCAGCGGAAACCACTGCGGCCAGCTCTGCCGTGTTGGCAGGCGCGACCGAGAGCATCACGACGTGATCTGCGCGCGCCCAGATGTCCTCGCTGAACAGGCGCAGCGTCGCCTCGTCCGAAGTGACGTGGTCGGCACCGACGATCGCTTCAAGTTTGCTGCGCAGGTCGGCGGGGGCGGTGGCAATGCGGCTGAGGGTCATGCTGTCTGACATCGTTGGTCTTCCGCTGTTGGTCTGAGGCACGGTCTGCCAGTGCCGCAATCAATTGTTATTGAAATATGTCAAATGAGGCCTGCCCGATGCCAGACGGCGCATTGGCTATCCGACTGTCGGGCAGAATGTTCACGCATCGGTCAATTGCCGGGCCAGCGCGGCTGCGCCGAGACCGGCAAGGCGTCCGAAGGTCACCGCCGTCGCCAGGCCCATCGCCGGGAGATAGCCCCAGTGCGCCGGGCCGGAGACCGACCGCGCCGCGCCGCCGCCTGCGAACAGGTTGGGCAAGGGCGTGCCATCGGCACGGAGCACTCGCGCCTGCCCGTCGATCTGTAGCCCGCCCTGTGTGTGGAAGATGGCGCCGACAACCTTGACCGCGCGGTAGGGCGCAACCGGAGGCAGGTCCGACCCCCAGACCCGGCCCTGCGCATCGGCCTTTGCGCTGGCCTGCGCCGCATGAGCCTCGGCAAGGGTTGCGGCAAGAGCTTCGGCCGGCACGTCGATCAATCGGGCCAGTTCCTCGGGCGTATCGGCCCTGCGCGCGGCGTTGAGCGCGATCAGCTGCTGCATTTCGGGGATGTAGTCGGTCTTGGCTTCGATCCGCGCATCGAACACCACCCAGACATGATCGCCCGGCTGGGCGAGCACCGGGTGGACCATCCCGGCAATGTCCTCGACCTCGTTGGTAAAGCGCTCGCCCGCGATGTTCACCAGTATGCCGCCCTCGACCGGCACGCCCGGCGGCACTGGAATGCCCTGCGGCTCCGTAAGCATGGCGTAGCCCTGATAGGCACCCATGTCGCCGAATGCCGCGCCCAGCTTTTCGCCAACGACAATGCCGGTGCCCTGGCTGCCTTCATGGCCGTTATTCCGCGCGTGGGACACGTCCGGCATGTGCTGTGCCACCATCGCGTGGTTCGCGGCAAAGCCCCCGCAGGCAAGGATCAGCGTTTCGCAGCCGACCAGCTCCTGCGCGCCGTCGGGCCGTTCCAGCGTGACGCCGTGCACGCGGCCGGTCTCGTCCGCATGGACTTCGACCAGCTTCGCGCCAAGCAGCACGTCCACCCCGGCGTCGTCCAGTCGGCGGTGGAGCAAGTCCACCATGTCCTGCCCGCCATGGCCGCGCCAGCCATGGACGCGGAACGTGGAGTTGCCATAGGCAGGGCGGAAGCCCGTATCGAGCTCCCACGGCAGGTCGAGCGTACCGACCATCCAGTCGACCGTCGGCCCGGCATGATTGGCGATTGCGCGCGCCAGCACGGGATCGGTCAGGCCCTGGGTCTTGGCCATGATGTCGGCGAAATAGGTGTCGGCGCTGTCCTCGATGCCAAGCACGGCCTGTGCCTTGGTTCCCGCAGCGCAGATCAGGCCCTGGCTCATGCCGGTGCTGCCCATCGGGCGTTCGTCCTGCTCCACCAGCAGCACTTGCGCGCCGGCGTGATGCGCGGAAAGCGCGGCAATGCAGCCGCAGGCACCGCCGCCGATGACCAGCACCGGGATGACGTATTCGAATTCCGGCATCATGCCTCGCGCGCCAGTTCTTCGCCGACATCGCCCGAGGCGACTTCGGCAGGCGTCATTACCGCCTCGTTCTCCTGCTGCACGATGCGCAGGATGCGGGCGATGAACTCCTGGTTCCACATCTGGCGTTCGGCCGACGCGGCGCGATCGGGCACGAAGGCGTCGATCTCGCCCGGCGTCAGCACGCCCTTTTCCAGCAGCAGGCGCTCCAGCGTATCGCTGCGCTGGCGGGCCACGGCCAGTTCCTGCGCCATGGCCATGGTAATGGCGAGGACGCGCTCGACCTGCGGTTCGAGGAAGTAGGGGCGCTTGCCCGCAGGCTTGGCCCCTGCTCCGGCGAGGGCTTCGGCAAAGCTCATGCCACGGCTCCGATCACATGCCATGCGGCCTTGCGGCCGTAGTCTTCGGTGTCGTCCTCTTCCGCATCGGGGAAGAGTTCGCGATCGACCACGCCGGTCACCCCGCCGTGGATCAGCTTGTCACGCTCGAACCCGGCGGCGACCATCTCGGCGTCGAGGTCCATCTCGTGCATACGGCTCCAGAAGGGCTCGTTGTTGTAGAAGGCGTCCCAATCGCGCATCGCCTGTTCGAACAGCGGCATTTCCGGCGCATATTGCGGCTGCTCCACGTGCAGCACGATGCCGCCGGGTTTCAGCAACCGGCGCGTCTCGGCAAAGATCGCGCGCAGGGCCTTGGTCGAAAGCTCGTGCAGGAACATCGTCGTCTGGATCCAGTCGAAGCTGGCGTCCGGATAGATCGAAAGGTCCTCGCCGCTGGCCTGGACGAAGCTGATGTTGTCGACGCCCAGGGACTTGGCGCGGGCCAGGCCATAACGCAGCACCGGCGCGCCAAGATCGACCACGGTCATCTCCGCCTCCGGAAAGGCCTGCGCCAAGGGCAGCGAGGAATGGCCGACCGTGCCGCCGATCTCGAGGATCTTGCGCGGCTTGAAATCGGGCAGGTTGCGCCTGACCCACTTGACCACGGCATGGCCGCCGCCATCGGAATACTTGCCGAGCAAGCCCCCGGTGGTGACGAACCCGGCGTGATCGTAGTTCGCGCCGTTCACCGCATCATCGGGGAAATATTCGGTGTGGTAGCTGCCGGGCATGCAGTGGTGATCCACCGCCGAGACATAGCGCGGGATCGGTAGCGACGGATCGAGCGAGAGGCGCGGATCGCCTTCGGTCAGCTCTGCCGTGACGGCATTCAGCCGCTCGCGCTGGCGCAGCGCGGTCCAGCGCCCGGCCTGCTGGCGCTGTTCCATCGTCATGCGCCGCAGGGCAGACCATGTCTGGAAAGCAGGGTCTTCAAGCAGGGCGCGACGCGCCTCGTGCCGGTCTGCCATCGCCCGGCCATGCTGCGCCTCGAACGCGGGGACGACCCGCGCATCGAACGCGGCCTTCACCCCCGGCACCACCCTCGCGGCAAGGTGGCGGTTCATCTGCGCGAGGAAGTTGATCCGCTCGATCTCGTCATGGCTGGTCTGCGGGAAAACCGCGTGGCGGCCAATGACGCGATAATCGGGAGGCCCGTCGTAACCGGCGCTAGGGTCGTTCGGGACGGGAGCGGAGGGTTTTTCTGAAGAACTCACGGCCTTCCTCATTTGTTATATTCATATGCTATATTGACGTAAGCGCCGTTGCAAGGTTCATGAAGGGAACTGACCGGCAGGCGACAAAGCGAGGACCGACGATGCACATTTTTGCCGTTTTCAACCTGAAGCCGGGCGTTTCCGAAGAGGACTATCTGGCCTGGGCGCGCAGCACCGATCTGCCCACGGTCAACGCGCTTCCTTCGATCGCCGGCTTCCGCGTGTTCCGCACCACCGGCGTGATGGGCAGCGATGCCAAGCCGCCGTTCGGCTATATCGAAGTGCTTGATATCGCTGACATGGCCCAGTTCGAAAAGGACGTGTCGACCGTCGCGATGGGCGAAGTGGCTGCCGCTTTCAACAACATGGTCGAAGTCACGTTCCTCACCACCCAAGAGGTGACGGCGTGAAGTTCGCGGGCAAAGTCGCGGTCATCACCGGATCGGGCCGAAAGCAGGGCCTGGGTGAGGCGATAGCGCGCCGCCTTTCGGAAGAAGGTGCCACTGTGGTCATCGCCGACATCGGCGGATCGCGCGATTCGGCGACTCCCGATGCCATGATCGGCGCCGAGGCAGAGATGCGCGAGGTGGCCGAATCGATGCCGGGCTCTGCCTCGACGTTCTCCTGCGACGTGCGCGATCCCGATCAGGTGCGCGCGCTGGCCGCTCACGCGGTCGCCGCGCACGGTTCGCTCGATATCTGGGTGAACAACGCCGGCATCGGCTACATCATGAAGCCGCTGGGTGAGGTCTCGGCTGACGACTGGCGCGCAGTGATCGACGTGAACCTGACCGGCGCATGGTTCGGCCTGCAGGCTGCGGCAGAGGTGATGATCGCGCAAGGCAAGGGCGGGCGCATCGTCAACATCGCCAGCCAGGCCGCGAAGTCTGGCTTCATGCACGCACAGGCCTATACCGCGTCCAAGCATGGCCTTGTCGGGCTGGTGCGCTCGGCCTCGATCGAGCTGGGCGCGCACGGCATCACCGTCAACAACGTCTGCCCGAACCATGTGACGACCGGCCTCGGCAAGTGGCAGAACGAACACTTCGCCGCCGTGCAGGGCATCAGCGTCGAACAGTATCTCAAGAACATGGCGGCGCGCATTCCGCTGGGCCGGCCCGGCCTGCCCGAGGATACCGCCAATGCCGTCGCTTTCCTGTGCTCGGCAGAGGCGTCGTACATCACGGGTGAAAGCATGAACGTGTCCGGCGGCGAGGAGCCGCACTGATATGCCAGCGGCCGCAAATCCGGCGCATGTCCTAATCGATCACGCGCTGTCGCTGCGCTGGGCAGACCTGCCCGAAGGGACGCGCAGCCGCGCCAGGACTTTCCTGCACGATTCGCTCGCTGTCGGTGTGGCGGGGCGCAATGCCGCGCATGCCGATGCGGTGCTGGCGATGGTGCAGGGCTGGGGCGCGAGCGAGGTGGCAGGCGTGCTGGGCCGACCGGGCCTGCGCCTGCCCGCGCCTTCGGCGGCCTTCGTCAATGCCTTCCAGATCCACGGGCAAGAGTACGACTGCGTCCACGAACCGGCTGTGCTGCACCCGATGGCCACGGTCCTCGCCGCGCTGCTGGCAGAGCTGGCGCGCGGTGAAGCGGTCGACGGCGAACGCTTCCTGACCGCGATAGTCGCAGGTGTGGACGTAGCGGTAACGCTCGGCCTTGCCGCGCCCGATGCGCTGAAGTTCTTCCGCCCCGCCACCGCAGGCATCTTCGGTTGCGTTGCAGCGATTGCCTCACTGCGCCAGATGCCGCGCGAACAGGCGCTCGATGCTTTCGGGCACGCGCTGGCGCTGGTTTCGGGGACGATGCAGGCGCATCTCGAAGGCAAGCCCGCGCTGCCGGTGCAGGTCGCCAATGCCGCGCGCGGCAGTCTTGTCGCCATCGACCTTGCCCGCGGCGGGATGCCCGGCGTCACCCGGCCCATCGACGGCCCCTTCGGCTACTTCGCGCTGCTGGAAGTGCGCGAGTCACTGGCACCTGCGCTGGCGCGGCTGGGCCATGGTCACCGCATTACCGAAGTCAGCTGGAAGCCGTTCCCCACCGGCCGGGCAGGGCACGGCGGTATCGTCGCGATGCAGCAGTTGCGTGAGCGGCAGGGACTGTCCGCCGCCAATCTCGAAGCCCTCGAATATCACGCACCGCCGCTGATCCATCGCCTCGTCGGCCGTCCGGCGCATGAAGGCATGGAACCCGGTTATGCGCGGCTGTGCATGCAGTATCTCATGGCGGTCACGCTGCTGCGCGGAACGGTGACGCTGGCCGATTTCAGCCGCGAGGCGCTGGACGACAGAGAGGTTCTGGCGCTGGCCAGGCGCATCACCGTCATCAACGATGGCAACCCCGATCTCGCCGCCTTCGTGCCCGCGTGCGCCGTGGCCCGCGCCATTGACGGGCAGGAGCTGACCCACGCCGTAGCCGCGCAGCTCGGCTCCCCGCAATGGCCGCTGACCGAGCAGCAGCATGCCGCCAAGGCGCTGGGATGCCTTGAATTTGCTGGCCTTGGCGATGCACAAGATGCGCTGGCGCAGGCAGTCTCCGGACTTGCGCAGGAAAGCGACGCGCTTGCGGGGCTCGTCCGCAGCGGCGTGCTGTCATAAGCGCTTGAAAATGTATTATATCTATATCAATTAAATCGCACGAAGCGGGGAATCACCATGACCTTATTGAAGTGCGCCACGCACGTTGTCGGCAATCTCGATGATGCCATCGCCCGCTATGAACAGTGGATGGAATACCGCAGGGTCGAACAAGGCGAAGTGCCTGCCGATCTTGCCGCAGCGTGGGCAGCGCCGGCCAGCGCAGGCAAGCGCTATGCCGTGCTGCAACCGGCTTCGGGCACGCAAGTGTTCCTGCGCTTCGTCGAAGGCGATCCGGTGCCGGATTACCTGCCGATCCGCACTTATGGCTGGGCCGCCATCGAACTGTGCGTCACCGATGTCGAAGCGGTGAACGAAAGGATGCTGCAAAGCCCGTTCGAGGTCATCGGCCCGCCCAAGCCACTGGACGGCTTTGCCACGGTCAAGCCGATGCAGGTGCGCGGTGCCGATCTTGAAACCGTCTACTTGACGGAAATCCTGCAGCCGGGCGAAGGCACTGGCCTGCCGCAACCGCAATCGCTGGTCGACCGGCCTTTCATCATGGTCCTCGCCTGCCCGGATCTGCGCAAGACGGCGCAATGGGTGAAGGACGTGCTTGGCCTGCCGATGATCGATCCGGTGGCGATCCGCTATTCGATGATCGAAAAGGCGTTCGGCCTGCCGGAAACGGCCAAGACCGAACTGACCACCGCCCGCGGGGCGGGCCAGGTCTTCCTCGAGCTTGACCAGTACCCCGAAGCCGCCACCGAACGCCCGCGCCACGAAGGCGCGCTGCCGCCGGGCGTGGCGATCACCACCATGCTCTATCCCGATTTCGATCGCCTCGGAGGCCACTGGGCCAGCGCCCCGGTCGCGCGCGAAGGCGCCGTCTATGGCGGCCGCCGCACCGGCGTGCTGGTAACCCCCGAAGGCGCGCTGCTCGAGATCGTCGAAGGCGGAGAGATCTGATGGCCGCAACGCCGATCAAGCGCGGGTTCGTCGATCTGCCGCATGGCCAGATGCATTACCGCCATGCTGGCGACAGTGGCGAGCCGCTGCTGATCCTCCACGCCTCGCCCGGCAGCTCGCGCCAGCAGGTCCGCACGATCGAGGACTTTGCCGGCGAGGCGCGCGTTATCGCCCCCGATACGCCCGGCAATGGTGACAGCGATGCCCTGTCCGATCAGGAGCCGACCATTCCCGAACTCGCTGCTGCGGCGCTGGCGTTTATCGATGCCATCGGGCTTGAGAAAGTGCGCGTCTATGGTTCGCACACCGGCGCGGCCATCGGCACCGAACTCGCCATCCTCGCGCCGGATCGCGTCTCCGCGCTCGTCCTCGATGGCGTGAGCCTGATGCAGGGCGAGGAACTGGCCGACGTGCTCGCACGCTACGCCTTCCCCTTCGAACCGGATCTTGAAGGCGCCTACCTGATGCGCCTGTTCCAGTTCTGCCGCGATCAGTACATGTTCTTCCCGTGGTACAACCGCACCCGCGCCGGACGGCGCGACGGCGGCCTTGGCAGCGCGGCCGACCTTCACGCCTGGATCACCGAAGTGATGAAGGCGGCCACCACCTACCACCTCAATTACCGCGCCGCGTTCAAGTGGCCCGCGGACGAGCGGATGCCGCTACTGAAATGCCCCACGCTGGTGACGGCTGCGATCAACGATCCGCTCTACGATTCCAGCGTCGCACTGGAAAAGCTGCTCAAGGACGGCAGCTTCGCGGAATTGCCGCGTCTCGATGCGGCGGATTTCCGATCATCGCGCAAGGCCGCGATGGACAGCTTCTTCGGCAAGAGGGCCTGAACCCATGGATACCGGCCTTTCCCTGCTGACGCTGCTGCACCTGCTGATCCCGATCTACTGGCTCGGCGGCGATCTTGGCGCGTTCTACGGCTCGCGCTTCATGATCGATCCGGCCCGTTCCGTGCCGGAACGCATGATGGCGCTGAAGATCCTCAACAACATCGACATGGCGCCGCGCACCACGCTGATCCTCGCCTTCCCGACCGGGTTCGGGCTGGCCGTGGCCAAGGGCTGGATCGACGTTCCGGTCTCTGCCGCGCTCCTCGTGTGGGTGCTGGGCCTTGCCTGGCTGGCATTGGCGTGGACCGTCCACCTCAACCACGGGCCTGCCGGCGCCGGACACAAGCGCGTCGACATCGCGGTGCGCTATGTCGTGCTGGCGGGTCTGATCGGCAGTGGCGTGGCAGGGCTTTCCGGGGCGATCACGCTGCCGCTGTTCATCTCGCTCAAGCTGCTGGCGCTCGCCACTTGCATTTCCATCGGCCTGCTGGTCCGCCGCCAGCTGGTGCCGCTGTTCCCGGCTATCATCGCCCTGCGCGAAAACGGCCCGACGCCTGAGGGTGACCGCACCATCAAGGGCGTCATCGCCATCACCCAGCCCACCGTGATGGTGCTGTGGGTGGTGGTGCTCATCGCCTGCTTCCTCGGCATCGCCACGCCGGTCTGACCGGATCCATCATTTCAAGGGAGACTTCCATTGCAGAAGCATCGGACCATTTCCGGCAAGATCCAGTACACCTCACGCAAACCGGGCCGCGAAGGTGAAGAGCGCGGGTGCGAGGAGTTCACCTGGACGCACCACAGCGATGGCAAGCGCACCCTGCGCGCCCGCTGCGAGATCGACGAGCCGGCACCGACCGTCCATCGCGACATCGTCTACAGCCTCGATGAGAACGACCGCCCGATGGACTGCTTCGTCCGCCTGGTGATCGGCGACGAGTTCATGGGCGCAGGCCTGTTCATCATCAACAAGGACACGGTCGAGTGCGAAAGCTATGGCCCGTCCATCGGCCGCATTTCGCAGACCGTGCAGATCGATGCGCCGTTCGATGGCTTCGGCACGCACCCGATCGTGGCTGATGCCTACATCACCCGCAAGATGGATCGCGGCAAGGGCCCGCACAAGCGCAAGTTCCCCTGCTTCCTGCCATCGCCCGACCATCGCGGCGCCACCCCGCCGCTGATCTCGCGCACGGCCATCAACCTTGCCTATGTCGGCGACGAGACGGTGACGGTCGCTGCCGGCACCTTCGACTGCCACGTCTTCGAATTCTCGGACGAGGACGCCAGCATGATCTCCATCGGCGGTGAGGCGCACCCCGCCTATCGCATGTGGGTGACGGCCGACGATGACTCGATCTTCGTCCAGGGCGGCGTCGGTGGCTACATGCAGACCTGGTACGAACTGGTCGAACTGAAGCGCTAGAAAGTGATCTAACCTCCCTGTCGGAACCGGTCACCCGGCCGGTCCCGGCCTTGCGGCACCTGCATCTCGCGATGCGGGTGCCGCCTTTTATTTGCGGCTGTTACCAGGCGTCCTGCAGCTTCAGCGGACGCGCCCATGCGGTGGGCGTGCCTTCCGGCAGTACCGGAGCATAGGCCGCGCCGATGGGGAGCGGGCGCAGTTCGTCGCTCCACTTGGTGACGATGGCATTGGCGCCGGGCGAGCGCATGATCTGCACGAAGCCCGTTTCGGAGACATGCGGGCCATGCAGGATGCCGGGCGGGCGATAGAAGTAGGCGCCGGTGCCCATCTGCCCTTCCGGCGCCCACATCGCGCCTTGCAGCATGAACATCTCCTCGGCGTGGTCGTGCGTTTCCGCCGGGAGCATCGTGGCTTGGGCGGGCACGCCGTGGGCCATGCCGGTCAGCAGGAAAGTCCGCCCGCTGTCGTTGGGGCCAAGGCGCAGGACCTTGCGCGCCAGCCGCAGGTGGGCAAGCTTCGGGTCATAGGTCGATACGTCCCACGGCATCGCCGGGGTATCGAGCGCAATCGTCTCGGCGCTGCCCGCCATGCCGTTCGGATCGCCTGAAGCATGGCGGAACACCAGCAGCACCGCGCCCTCGGACGTCGAACGCCTGCCTAGGCCAGCGCCTTGCGGCAGGAAGCCGTAAGCGTGATAGCCGCGCTCCACCCCGTCGATGGTGATCGCGCCGTCGAGAACGAAGAACTCTTCCGCTCCCGCATCGTCAGGATTGGCCGCGGCGGAAAAGCCCGCCGGATAGCGCACGATCAGCGTCGCCTCGTCGCTCAGCGGGTCGGCATTGAGAACCTTTTCCTCGGCACCGTCAGCTCGCCTTGTCCACCCGACGTTCTGGGCGTGGATGAATTCGATGTGGGGCCGGGCCATCGCCTCAGCCCGCTTCGTGGGCGGCGGCTGCGGCGCGGAAGCTGCGGCGGCTGGCCAGGAGGATCAGGAACGCCGTCAGCCCGCAGCCGAAGAACACGCTGCCCAATGACCGCGAAATCCCGGCGGGAGAGGTGAACACCGTGTCGGACAGGAAACCGACGATGAAGTTGCCCGCCGTCAGCGCGACCAGCCCCGAAGCGATCGTCTGCAGCGCCATCATCTGCGCGCGCAAGGCGTTGGGCGTGATCTGCGCGAAGCCGCTGTAGACGGCCGAAGTGTTCCAGTTGAGGAACAGCGCGTTGAGCGCATAGCCGAGCAGCGCAAGATTGCCGGTGGGCGCAACGCACGCCAGCGTCCCGAACACCACCAGCGAAGCCGAACAGCCCATCGCGCACAGGATCGGCGCATCGGCATGGCCCCGCGCCTTGAGCCAGGCGATGACCCAGCCGCTGTTGACCGCCGCGAAGATCGAGAGCGGCAGCCCGACAGCCCCAAGGATCTTGCCCGTCTCGGCCGCGGTCCAGCCGTGGGCGCGGATGAACAGGGCAGGGAACCAGCCGACGATGGCATAGACGCAGACGAGGTTCAGCACCGAGCCAAGCATGAACAGGCCGAACGCGCCGGGACGGTCGATGAACAGGCGGATCAGCGGCTTGAGGCTGAGCGAGGGGGTTGCCGTCGTGCCGCCTTGGCGCGCCGGTTCACGAGCCGTCAGCAGGAGGACGAGCGCCAGCAGCAGCCCCGGCGCGCCGCACAGCACGAACACCACCTGCCACGGCTGCATCGCCCCGAACAGGCCCGGAAATCCGCCGATCAGCCCGTCGGCCCAATCGAGGAACAACCCGCCCAGCGCCATTGCCGCCGCAGTGCCGAGCGAGCTGCCGGTGACGAACACGCCATAGGCCTTGGGGCGAATGTCGGGCTCGAAATAGTCGGCGATCAGCGAGGTGGCGACCGGGACCAGCGCCGCTTCGCCCACGCCCACCAGCATTCGCGCGATGAACAGTTCGTGGAAGTTGCTGGCGAGCGAGCAGCCGATCGTGGCCGCGCTCCACAGCATCAACCCGCCGAACAGCAGCGTCACGCGCCGCCGCCGGTCCGACAGCATGCCCAGCGGCAGGCCCAGCACCGAATAGACCACGCTGAACGCCATGCCCTGCAGCAGGCCGAACTGCGTATCGTTGATCGCCAGCGCGGCTTTCAGCGGTTCGATCAGCAGGGCGATCGAAACCCGGTCAAGGATTGCCAGCGCATAGGCCAGCGTCAGCAGCGAAAGGACGTACCAGGCGTAGGACCGTTTCGGCCATGGGGCGTGGGCGGAAGCGGGAAACGGGGCCGTGGTCGCATCGGACATCAAGTCTTCGCCTTTACCTTCGCGTTTCTGCCCGCTTCGTCGAGAGCGCGGTTGAGCGCTTCGGGAACCCGGACAGGGTCTTGCGGGACCATGAAGGCCGTCGCTTGGGCCAGCAGCGCGATCAGGGAAGCAGAGGTTGCCATCGCCGGATCATTTCCCACGACCACCGGCACCTCCACGCGCTGCCAATCGTCAGGCTGGTTGGCCGCCATGGCAGCGGCAATCGCCTGTCCGTAGTTTGTCCGCTGCTTGAGCAAACCGGTCAGCGCACGGTGGAGATCGTCGGCATCCGGAATTGCCGCGTCGCGTGCGGCGGAGGGTCGGGCATCGTGCCATGGCCATTGCACGGCGCCATCGCGCAGCATGTGCCAGAACTGGTGGAGGTGCGATCCGGCCAGCGGGTCGAATGCGATAGCGGGAGCGAGCGCCGGGTCTTGCGCCGAAAGCGCGGGCGCGCCCCAGATGACGAGTGACACCACCAGATCAGGGCGCCGCGCTGAAAGGCGTGCCGCGATGGGCGAGGCAAGGCCGAGCGCCATCACGTCGCAACCAGCGCCCGCACCGTCAGCGATGAGCGCGGCCAGGGCATCGGCGATGGCATCGGCATCGGCTGCGTTATCGGGCAGGGGATCGGAGTCACCGAAGCCGGGCAGGTCCGGGACCAGTACCGCCCGTGAAGGCGCCATGACGCTTGCCCAGTGGTGCGCCTCGAGCGTCGAGGGTGCCGAAAGGATCACCAGCGGCCTTTGGTGTCCGGGGCCGGAATGCCGGGTCCAGTGCAACTGGCGGTGGTCCAGATCGAGGTATCCCCGCGAACCCTCAGCCGCACCGGCACCCGGCTGCCGCTCGGCCTTGGCGCATCCCTCCAGCGTCGAGGCGATCCATTCGGCCCAAGCCGTCCGGTCTGCGCCAAGGCGCTGGATCGAGAGCGCGGGATTGCGGTCTGTCGGGACCTTGGCGAGATGGGGGTAGAGCACGTCATCGCTGCGCGCGCCCACCAGCGTCGGCACCTTCACTGCAAGCAGGTCTTCCAGCGGGCTCCAGCGCATTGCCGCGGTATAGGCGTCGGCATAGTGCGGTCCGGCGCTGAACAGGTCTATGCCATAGTCTTCCAGCCATTCGGGCGAAGGCGGCTCCATCGAAATGCGGTGTCCGGCATCGACCGCGAACCACGGAAACCAGCGCAGCATGTCGCGCGTGCGGCTCCATTCCGCCGCCAGCCAGGCGCCGGTGGCCTCGGGCGCGAAGGGGCGCATGTAGGCGGTGATGAAGGCGTCATCGGCGGGCTGATCGGGGATCGACAACCCATCCAGCACCAGCTGCGGCATCCTGCCGCCGCGAACCGCCAGCGCCAGCGCGATCTTGGCGCTGGTGTGCGTAGCGTAGATCGGCGCTTGCGCAAGGCCCATGGCGTCGAGCGTCGCCCCGAGAGCTTCGGCAAAGTTGGGTATGGTTGGGTTGGCGAAAGGCAGCGGATCGGAGTTGCCATAGCCCGGCGTATCCAGCGCGAAGACGGAAAACCGGCTGGCGAGCAGCTTCATCAAGGGCGCATGCAGCCGCGACGAGCGTGGGGAATCATGCAGCAGGACCACTGCGGGGCCGGCCCCGGCGGCCCGATAGTGGACCATCAGATGTTTCCCCGGGGAAACAGCAACGCTGACATAGCCCCGCCGGATGGTCACGTTCTCGCCTGCAGCCGATGCGCTCACTGATCCCACCTAATTGATATATGAATATGACCATTGATGTGCCATCATCCGATTCTTGTCCAGCCTTCTGAACAATCGCCACACAGGAACCGCGATGGCCGCCGCAACTGACCGCCAGATGATTGCCCAAGCCACGGCGCCGCTGCCGCCAAGGGACAGTTCGGCGGGCTGGGTTGTCGTCGCGGCGTCGATGGTCGGCCTGGCGATGGGCCTCAGCCCCTTGCCGTTCTACACCATCGGTATGTTCGCGCCCGAACTGCAGCGCGAATTCGGCTGGAGCTTTGCCGCGCTGATGGGATCGATCACCGTTCAATCGGTGGTGGTCATGGGCACGGGGCCAGTCGCGGGATTTGCGGTCGATCGCTACGGGGCAAAGCCGGTGGCGATGATCTCGCTGCTGCTGTTCGGGCTGACCTACATGAGCCTGGGGCTGAGCGGCGGGAACATCTGGGTCTATTATGGCCAGTGGGTGCTGATGTCGACGCTGGGGGCGGGGACGCTCACCGCCACCTGGATGCACACCGTCAACGGCTGGTTCGAAAAGCAGCGCGGCCTTGCCATCGGCATTGCCAGCACCGGCACGGGCATCACCGGCTTCCTGATCAAGCCCTTCTCGGCGTGGTTGATCGGCAATTACGGCCGGCGCGCGGCGTTTTTCGTGATCGGCGCGCTGCCGATCGTGATCGGTCTGCCGATAGTGGCCATGTTCTTCCGGGAGCGGCTGGACGCCGCCCGCAAGGACACGGGGCTCGCCGCCGAACCCGTCGTCGAAGCGGGGCTGACCTTGCGTGAAGCGCTGCGCGACCGGCGGTTCTGGATCATGACCTTCGCGTTCCTGCTGATCGCCTTTGCGCTGACGGCACCGACGCCGAACCTTGAAAATATCCTGAGGACGCAGAAGTTTACCCTGTCGCAGATCGGCACCATCACCGCGGGCTTCGGCCTTTCGGTGATTGCCGGGCGCATCGTTGGCGGCTTCCTGCTCGATCGGTTCTGGGCACCGGCCTGCGCGCTGGCGATCCTGGTCATGCCGATGATCGGCAGCTTCATGTTGTCACGGCCCGAACTGGATTCCGGCCATGCGGCGATTGCTGTGATTACGCTGGGGCTGGGTGCAGGCTTCGAGTTCGACCTGCTGGCCTATCTCATCGCCCGCTATTTCGGACGGCGCGCCTATGGCCTGATCTACGGCACGTTCTTCACGGTGATCGCGTTCGGCGGGGGGATGGGGCCGATCGTCTATGGCCGCGTGTTCGATGCGACCGGGCGGTACGACTTGGCGCTGCTTTCGGGCGTCGGCTGCCTGATCGTGGGCAGCGTTTCGCTGCTGGCGCTGGGCCGATACCCCGATTGGGCGCGGGAGGCAGCGTGAGCAAGCTGATCGAGTCCGCAGGGATCGGCTATGTTCTGGGCGAGGCGGACATTGCCAGCGACTTGACTAAGCGGGGGCGACCTCCGAAGAGCGGTTTATCCGACCAACGGACAGTCGCCTTCGCGACGCGTGCCGCCAGCGGGGGAGGGATAGTGCTCGATCGCCAAGGCGCAGTGCCGCTCTACCACCAGATCTACCTGAGCCTGCGCGACGAGATCCTTTCCGGTCAGCGGCCCTTTGGCAGCGTCCTGCCCACCGAGCAGGAATTGTCGGCCCACTACGACGTATCGCGCATCACCGCGCGGCGCGTGCTGAACGATCTGGCCGACCAGCACTATGTCGAGCGGCGGCGGCGGCTGGGCACGCGGGTGATCTTCAAGTCACCGGCCAAGCCGCTTGAAGCCAACATCGATCAGGCGGTCGACAGCCTGATGGCGCTGGGCGAGGGGACGACGGTCAACGTCGTCTCGGTCGAGCGCCGCGCCGCCACCGACATCATCGCCAATGCGCTGAAGATCGAGGAAGGCTCCGAAGTGATCCGCGCCGTGCGCGTGCGCTGCCTCGAGGGTATCCCCATCGGCTATATCGTCAGCTACGTGCGGGGCGAACTGGCCGATGTGATTTCGGAAAAGACCCTGCCGCGCGCGCCGCTGATCAAGCTGCTGGACGAGGCGGGATTCCATGCCGAGCGTGCCGAGCAGACCATCGGCGCGATGCTGGCCGATCCGTCGCTGGTGGAAACGCTCCACGTCGAACCGATGTCGGCGATCCTGCGGATTACCCGCACGGTCTATGATCGCAACAACGTGCCGTTCCTGCGCACTTACGCGCATTACCGCTCGGACCGGTTCCACATCCGGATGGACTTGCACAATCCTACTGCGGCGTGAGGCCTACTGCGGCGTGAAATTCGGGGCCGCGCTGAGGCGGCCCCTTTTACCGATCAGCGTTAGCCGATCAGCTGGCCTTGATCAGCACCTTGCCGAGGTGCGCGCCGGACTTGAGGTACTGGCAGGCGGCAACCGCTTCGTCGAAGCTGAACACGCGGTCGACCACGGGGGCGAAGCCGGTGGCTTCCATTGCGCGGACCATGCGGGCGAGCATCGCGCGGCTGCCTTCGGCAATGCCCTTGAGCGTGATGTTCTTGCCGATGATGCCGCCGTAGTTCGGCAGCGGGCCATCGGCTGAACCGACGCCGATGATGACCACGCGGGCGTTGACCGCGCAGGCGTTGATCGACTGGGGCAAGGTGTGCTGGCCGCCGGTTTCGACGACGATGTCCGCGCCGCGCCCGCCGGTCTGGCGCTGCAGTTCGGCGGCCCAATCGGGGTGCGTGGCATAGTTCACGGTGTAGTCGGCGCCGAGCTTGCGGGCCTGCTCCAGCTTCTCGTCGCTGGACGAGGTGATCGCGACGAACGCGCCGTTGGCCTTGGCGATCTGCAGCGCGGCCATGGCGACGCCACCGGTGCCGAGCGCGACGACGAGATCGCCGGCGCGAACCTGACCGACTTCGACGACGGCATGCCATGCCGTGAGCGAGGCCGCGGCGAGCGGGGCAGCGGCTTCGTCGGAAAGGCTGCTTGGCACTTTCACCAGCGCGGCAGCGGGGACCTTCACATATTCGGCCATCCAGCCATCGAGCGTGGTGCCAAGGTCAGCGCCGAAATAACGCATTTCGAACGGGCCATCGATCCACGAGACGAAGTGGGCGAGGATCGCGCGGTCACCCACTGCGATGCCGCTTGCACCTTCGCCGAGCGAGACGACTTCGCCCAAGCCTTCGGAAAAGGGGATGCGGTCTTCCGCCTTCTTCGCGCCATAGCGGCCTTCAAGAATCTGCAGGTCGCGGTTGTTGAGGCAGACGTACTTCACCTTGAGTACCGCCTCGCCGGGGCCAGCGACGGGCATGTCGCGCTCGACCAGGGTCAGGGATTCAAGGCCGGTCTGGCCTCCGAGTTGATAGGCTTTCAAGACTGGCTCCTCCAGGAATCGAGAATATCGCAGCCCCGTGCAAACCATGTGGCGGGGCGGGCTTTGAGATCGGCCAGCAGGCGCTCGAAGGCGTCCATGCGGTAGGGCAGGCCGATGATGTAGGGCGTGAGGTGCAGGGGCAGGAGACGTCCGCCACCGCCGGGACTGTCGAGCGTGGCCTCGCCAGCCAGCCAGTCATGCGCGTCGAGGATCTGTTCGGCGTAGCTGTCCACCGACTGCTGCTGCACGTTGATGATCTGCCGGTCGGACAGTTCGTGGTTAAGCGGCAGGTTGACGAGGCCATTGGCGAAGGCCCACGGCACTTCGTCGTTTGCCCAGTCAACGCAGTATTCGATCCCAGCCTCCGCCAGCAGGTCGGTTGTGGCAAAGCTTTGCGAGTGGGCAATGGAGTGCCATCCGCGAGGGACCATGCCTGCAACGTCAGACAAGGCCGCGATGCTGTCGTGAATCAGGGCGCGCTCTGCATCGACGGGGAGGGTCGAGGCGATGGTGCCATTCATGTCGGTGGAGTGGGCGATGATCTCGTGCCCTGCGTCCACGATGTCGCGGATCACCGAAGGATAGCGCTGCGCGATGGCGCCGTTCGCCGCGACAGAAACCTGCACGCCCGCCTTGGCGAAGGCATCGAGCAGGCGGTAGAAGCCGATGCGCGTGCCGTATTCGCGGGCGGTGTAGTGGCGGTAGTCCGGGTAGGCCGTCTGCATGTGGCCGGGTGCGCGGAACGGCGTGTCCGAAGGCGTGATCGGGAACCATTCGAGGCTGACCACGATCCACGTCGCCACGCCCTTGCCGCCGGGCCATGTGATCGGCTTGCGGGTGGGCATGGCCGAATATGCATAGAGATCGTGATCGTAGCCTGCGCGGCGGCGCGGATACTCGAGATAGGCGGGATCGAGGCTCATGCTTCGTCTCCGGCGTGAACGGCGCGCCATGCGTCGGCGATATCGCCCGAGCGGGTGATCCAGGCGCGGCCATCGGCGGCGATGTGGCGCAGCACTTCCTCGAACGCGCCCATGCGGTGTGGCTGGCCGATCAAGTAGGAATGGAGCGGGATGCACATGACCGTGCCCGAGGGCTCGTCGGCCAGACGTTCGAACTGGCGGATCAGCGTGCGGGCGTATTCGCGCGGGCTCATGTTGTAGATGAAGAAGCCGTAGTGGTCGTTGACCTCGAGGCTGTAGGGCATCGAGATGAGGTCGCCGCTCGCGGTCTTCACCCGCTGCGGCTGATCATCGTGATAGAGGTCGCAGGTATAATCGAGCCCGTATTCGGCGATCAGGTCAAGCGTGCGCGGGGTGTGGGTGAGCGCAGGGGCGAGCCAGCCGCGGATCGTTTGTCCCGTCGCTTCGCGCACGGTGCGGATCGAATCCTCGATGATCGCGCGCTCCTGAGCCTCGTCCATGCCGTAGGAATAGCGGGTGTTATAGATGCCGTGGCTGAAGAACTCCCAGCCGCGCGCATTGGCATCGGCGACCACTTCGGGGTGGTGCTGGCACAGCGCGACCGAGAGGCTAACCGAGCCGGGGAAGCCGTGCTTGCTCATCACCTCGGCCATGCGCCAGTGGCCGACGCGGTTGGCGTGATCGCGGTGGGCATAGCCGACCACGTCCGGGTGAGGGCGGCCCCAAGACTTGCGGTGCGGGCTCGCGGGCGGATCGATCTCGTAGTATTCGAGGTTGGGCGAGACCCAGACCGCGACCTTCTTCTCGCCCGGCCATGAGAAGGCCTCTCGCCCGCGATAGGGCGAGAAGTCGTAGAGGCCGGGGTCGGCTTCACCTTCACGCATCAGCGCGCCTCCAGCCAGTCGATCACGGTCTGCACCGGTTCGACATCGGCATACTTCAATTGCAGGTCGGTGAGGTTGGCGAAGTGGTAGGACTCGTGCTTGTCGGCGCAGGTCTCGATCGGCACGATCGTGCGATAGCCGCGGCTGAGGCTGTCAACTGCCGTGGCGCGGACGCAGCCCGAGGTGGAGCCGCCGGTGACGACCACGGTATCGACCTTGTGCCACACCAGCAGGCTCTGCAGCGGCGTTTCGAAGAAGGCCGAGGGCATGCGCTTGGTATAGATCGTGTCGGCACGGTCGATTTCGCAGCGCTCGTCAAAGGCGTGGCGGTCGGAATCGTACTTGATGTTCTGCAGGCTGTCGGGAGTGTTAGTGCGCGTGCCCCAGACGCCCGCATCGCTGGCGTCCTCGGCATAGGCGACGTGCGTCCAGATCACCGGCATGCCCTTGGCGCGGGCGAGGCGGGAGATGGTGTTGGTGTGTTCGATCTGGCGCGGATCGGTTTCGTAGGCGGTCTTGTAGCGATCGATCCGGGTATAGGCGTTCTGGAAATCGACGTTCACGATGGCGAGCTTTTCGCCGATGCCGAACTTGGTTCGAGCCGGGTTGGCCATGACCTCTTCGAAGATCTGCCGTGCGGTCTTGCCATCGCAGACCATCTTCGTGCCGATGATGCTCATTCCTTGCCCACCATACCTTCTTGTTTGGCCGCCAAAGCCCGCAGGCGAAGCTTCGCCTGCGGGCTTGTGGTGCATTGGTGCCATGCGGCGGCAGGACAACGGGCCCTGCCGCCGCAAGTATTCGCATGCCGGTCAGATCTTGAACTTGATCCGCCCGGTGAAGCGGCGCGGATCGCCCGGGAACAGCGACAGGAAGTTCGCCGTCACGGTGCGCTGGTCGGTCAGGTTCGAGACCTCGAACGAAATCCGGTAGCTTCCGTCATCGGCCGCAAAGCTAATCGCGGCATCGACAAAGTTTTCGGTCGGAGCAGTCGTGGTGTTGAGCACGGCCACCCAGTACGGCGAGTTGTGGCGCCAGGTCACGCTGGGGGTGAAGTAACCGCCCAGGGAGCTTGCCGGAATGTCATACGAAGCGCCGCCGTTGAACTGGAAGGTCGGCACGCGCACCGGCGTCAGCCTTGTGCTCAGCGTCGTCGCCAGTGGCGAGATGTAGGTGTATGACCCGTGCATGTACGAAGGGTTGGCGAAGAGGTTGAGGTTGCCGAACTGGGCGGTGGTTTCCAGTTCGAGGCCGTAGACTTCGAGCGTGCCGGCGTTGAACGGCAGGCTGGCGATCACGCCAAGCGAGTTGGCGACGCCGGCGGTAACCTGAAGATCGGTTGTCTTGGCGTAGTAGCCGGTCAGGTTGAAGCGCAGCTTGCGGTCGAACAGTTCCGACTTCAGGCCCGCTTCGTACGACCAAGTCTTCTCGGGCCGGAAGGTGACTGCGTTCTGCGGCAGGGATGCCGTGCCGTTCCAGCCGCCGGACTTGAAGCCGTTGGTGGCCGAAGCAAACAACATCACGTCCGGGTTCAGCTTGTAGTCAACGGCAATGCGCGGCGTGAAGCGCTTGACCGACTGCTGCAGGGGATTGCCTGCCGCGAGGACGGCCGCGTTGTCATAGGAGAGCGCCGGGAACTGGGTCGACTTGGTGTAGGCGAGCTTCTTTTCCTCCCACGTGTAGCGTCCGCCAAGGGTGACGGTCAGCTTGTCGGTGGCATGGAAATCGGCCTGCGCGTAGTAGGCAGCGGTTTCCACCTGGTGCTTGTAGATGGCGTCCTGAATCGGCCGGAACGCGGTGGTGCCGCCGGTGAAGCTGGTCTGACGGTCGTTGGACGTTTCCTTCAGGTAGAACACGCCGGTGACCAGATCGATGAGATCGCCGAACGAATAGTTCAGCTTCAGCTCGTGGCTGTGCTGTTCGTGAATGGCGTTGTCGGCAATGATGTATCCGGCATAGCGGTTGGGCTGCGAGGCGTTGTATTCGTTGATATAGCCCTGATCGAGGTGACGGTAGCCGCCGATGTAGGTCAGCGAGCCGTCGCCGAAATCGTAGTTGATGTTCCCGCCCATCGCGAAGGTCTGCGAAAGGTTGCAGTTGCCGCGCTCGGTGGTGAGCAGGCGGGTGACGTTGTCGTCACCGCAGTTGCCCGTCGGCAGGCCAGCCGCGCTTTCATAGAACACAGGCCGGTTAACAGCGGTCTTCACATAAGGGCTGGCGCCCGGAACGTAGCGCAGGCCGGTGTACGTGCTGGAATTGCTGGTGAATTCGGCCGAGAGATCGATGGTCAGCGCTTCGGTGGGCAACAGGCGCACGTCGCCGCGCACACCATAGCTTTCCTCACCGTTCAACCAGTCGCCGGTGGTGATGTTCTTGAGATAACCGCGATCGCGCACGACGAAGCCGGACACCTTGGTAAGCACGCCTTCGGCAACCGGGAGGTCGGCAATTGCTCGGACGGTATAGCGCTCGAACGAACCGGCCGTTGCCTCGAACTTCATGCCCGCGGTGTCGGAAGGCTTGCGCATGATCACGTTGATGGCGCCACCGGTGGTGTTGCGACCGAACAGGGTGCCCTGGGGGCCGCGCAGGATTTCGACGCGCTCGGTATCGAAGAAGGCGTAGTTGTTGGCGTTCTGGCGGGCGATGTAGACATCGTCCACGTAAGTGGTGACCGGCGCATCAAAGGTCGGCGCCGACTGCGTGTTGCCAAGGCCGCGCAGGAAGTAGGTATTTGCCGAGGCAAGGCCCGCGTTGTGGTTGGAGATGAGGCCGGGCACGAACTTCGAGGTGCTGATGGTGTCCGACACTGCCAGACGCTCGAGCATCTTTTCGTTGAAGGCCGACACGGTGACGGGAACCGACTGCAGCTTTTCGGCGCGACGCTGCGAGGTGACGACGATTTCTTCCAGGCCCTTCGATTCAGGGATGGCTTCGGCGTCTGCCTGAGGCGCGGGCGTAGGCGCGCTCTGGGCGCGGGCGGTGCCGGCTGCAAGGGCAAGCGGCGCAAGCATCGAGGTAAGCAGGAAACGGTGGCTGGTCATGTCGGATCCCTCACGATCGGCGACGCGTGGAGCGCGTCAAACCAGCCCATATTGTTATATTGATATATTCATATGTCAAATAGCAGACTCGCCTTTGTTGCTGGGCGTAAGTTGCGGATATCGCCCGAGAAACAGGAAGCCTGCCGCGCAAAGTGGAAGAATAATCGCCGATGCCGTCAAGGCCGGTGCGAAGTCCTGCGTGCGATCGCGAATCATGCCGAACACCAGCGGAGCAAACCCTGCACCGGTGGAGAAACAGACATAGAACATGCTGTAGATCGCGGCGTAGGCGCGCAGGCCGAAGAAGCGCGAAGTGAGGTAGGCGACGACATCGTATTCGATGCCGAGGGCAAAGCCGATCAGAATGATGGCAAAGCGCGCCATGCCGGGATCGAGCTGGCCGTTAGCCAGGATCAGGCATGAAACCGCCGGCATTCCCAGCAGGACGAAGGCCACTCCCGGCGCCCAGAACCGATCGAGCAGCCAGCCGCCGATGAGCCTTCCGCCGATGGAGGACAGGCCGACAAGCGGGGTGAGCGTCAGGATCGTGGCCGCGTCGATCCCGCGATCGAGCAGGATCGGCTCAAGGTTGGGGACTGCCCCTGCCAAGGCAAAGGAAATCGGCACGAGGATCACGGCAATGAGCCAGAAGCGCCAGTGTCGCAGCGCTTCTCCCCGCGTAAAGCCCGGCAGCACGCTTGCTTGCTCGAGCTTGGCGACTGCCGCTGCGGTATCAATCGGTTTGCCGGCCTGTTCTCGGAAAAGCAGCAGGACCATCGGCATTGCAACAAGCAGCGGCAGCATCCCGAGCGCGACAAATCCCCCGCGCCAGCCGTAAAGACCGATGACCCAGGCGAGCAGGGGCTTGCACAGCACCCCGAACAGGCCCGTCCCGGTCATGGCAAGGCCCAGCGCCAGCCCGCGATGGTGGTCGAACCACTGATTGACTGTCCGGGTGAAAGTGATTGGCAAGGTGCCCGCGCCCAGCGCTGCGGCGATCATCCAGGTGGCGTAGAAGCGGATAAGCGAATTGCCGAGCGTGGCCAGCGACAGATAGGCAAGGCCGAAGCAGGCGAGCGAGGCAACCGCGACCGGCCGCGTTCCGTACCTGTCGCACAGGATGCCCGCCACAGGGGCGGCTACGATCACGGTCACGGTGGTGATGGTCAGCCCAGCCATGATTTCGCCCAGCGACCAGCCAAACTCGCGCGCAAGGTGCGGGGCAAAGACGCCAGCCGTGTAGAATGGCATGGCGGCAAGGCCGCAGCCGATGCCGAGGAGCGATGCCAGCAGGATCGGCCAGCCGCGCCGAAACTCACCCTTGCCTTCGCCCAGGCTGTGTCCGGATCGTGTGCTGTCCATGTCCTGCAATCAACCTCCTCCCCATGAAAGCTGGAGAGGAACAGGTTGCAGCCGGGTTTGACAGTTGACCTGCCACGCCATCCGCCCTTCGGATAGCGCGAGATGGCAACAGTGGCTCCCACAGGATAGAAGCGGGATGTTTCGGCGATAAGGCAATGGTGCAGGCGCGGCATCGTGGTATCCGCACAGCGAACAGCGCTCTGCACCACCGTGCGAAAGACCTGCGGAACAGGTCAACATGGCCTTGGACAGATGCAGCGTGGGGCGCGTCTGGACGACAGATTACCGTGAACACCAGCATTGGATGATGTCTAGATGGATGATTTGAAGATCACCCGCCGCGGAAGCCTTGGCCTTGCCGGCCTTGCAGCTGGTATGGCCATGTCGCCCGCTGTCGCTGCTGCAGCCAAGAGCGCGAAGGGGCCGAGCAAGCTCACCCCCGCATTCAAGACCAAGATCGATTTCAAGGATCCCGAGTGGAACCGCGACACTTACGTTCGCATCGATGCCGACATCGATCCGACCAAGGAAAAGTGCGGCTGGCTGAAGGGCAAGGCCTATGGCGTGCGCCCGAATGAACCGATCCGCGCCTTGTTCGGCGTCGAAGGCTTCAGCTTTACGCGAACCAAGCGTCTGGAAGACGGCTCATACCGCCGCATGCTGCGCGAGGTCGTGTTCTATCGCGATCTGCAGTCGGGCGAGATCCTCAAGACTTGGCACAACCCTTACACCGACGAGACGGTGAAGGTGGTGCCGATCGCCAATGATCCGTTCAACTTCACCATCAGCCAGTGGATGCCGGAACCGCCGTCCTACGGCGGCATGAACAAGGACAAGCCACCGCGGCAGCCGTTCCTGCAGGACTGGGAATTCGGCCCCGAGGGCACGATGATCCTGCGCACCGACATCGACATGCAGTATCCCAATGCGCTCAACCCTGAAAAGTGGGTGCGTGAATCCTCTGGTCCGATGAACCGCGTTTCGGAGCACTTCATCTTCACGGTGAAGCGTGAGGACGTGGAGAACCCGAGACTGACCCACATTCCGCACGTTGGCGCATGGACGCGCACGACGCCGTGGCTGCCATGGATGCTGATGGGGCAGGCCGAAGGCCACGTGAACTACTTCACGCACTTCCAGACCATCCCCGAAGGCGAGAAGGGCCTGCCGGCAGACCTGGTCGCCGCTGCTCGCGCGATGGACGAGAAGTGGCTTCATGCGCCGACCGAGGATTATGGTCCTTCGCTGTCGAGCCTTGAAAACTATGCCCGCGAACAGACGCCGGCCCCGGTCCCGGCCGGCTGGTCGCCGCCCAAGCCGCCGGCAGTCGCCAAGGCGCTGCAGCGCGGCGGCGAGTAAGCTCTCATCGCCAAATGGAATGGCCCGCTGGAACAGGGTTCCGGCGGGCTTTTTCGTCGGCGGTTCAGGACCATCGATCAGGCTCCGACAGGCGGACAGCGGCGTAGCGCGGCTTCGTCTCAGGCCCAGCAGGCATAGACTTTGCAGCATTCCGGAAACTGGGAGCGCACGATGCCTGTCGAGATCAATGGACTGATAAACCACAATATTTCCAGCGAGACCGCGCCGCTGCCGTTCGAGACGTTCGACCCCGAAGGCATCGTCAGGATGGCGCGGCTGCATGACGCGTGGGGCTATGACAAGGTGCTCGTCGCCAATGCGGCGGTCATGCCCGACAACTTCACCATTGCCGCAACGATTGCCGCCAACACGACGCGGCTGGGCGTCATGCTTGCCCATCGCCCCGGCTTCATTCCGCCGACGATGGCCGCGCGCATGCTGGCGACGCTCGATAGGCTGATGCCGGGGCGGCTGGGCGTGCACATCATCACCGCCGCCAGTGACGAGGAAACGCAGGCCGATGGCGACTACCTGACCAAGGTCGAACGGTATGACCGGGCCAAGGAGTACATCGAGATCCTGCGCGCGATGTGGACCAGCGAGGCGCCGATCACGCACGAGGGCAAGTGGTTCAAGTTCACCGGCGGCTTTGCTGCGATCAAGCCGACCAACCGCGACGTGCCGGTCTATTTCGGCGGCATGAGCCCCGCTGCTCTGGAAGTTGCAGGCCAGTACTGCGATACTTTCGCCACGCTTTCCGACACGGTCGCCGGCATGACCGAAGTGGTGGGCAAGGTGCGCGAGGCAGCCGCGCCGTTCGGCCGCAAGCCCGACTTCCTGTGTTCCATCCGCGTGGTGCTGGGCGAGACCGAGGAGGCCGCGTGGGCGCGGGCGGACGCTATCCGTGTGACCGTCGCCGCAAACCTCGGCAAGCTCGACAAGAACACGGCGGCGGTGAAGGCCGATGGCTTCAAGCGAACGGCTGAACTTGCGGCGCGTGGTGACCGTCTGGAAAAGTGCTTCTGGAACGGCATCAACCAGCTGCGCGGCGGGCAGAGCAATTCGGGCGCGCTGGTGGGCACGCCCGCGCAAGTGGCCGATGCGCTGATGGACTACTACGATGCCGGTGTGAACAAGTTCATCCTGCGCGGCTTCGATCCGGTGGGCGACGTGATCGGCATTGGCCGCGACCTGATCCCGCTGGTGCGGGCAGGAGTCGCGGCGCGGGACGCCGTGGCCTGACCTTGCAGGCGGGGCGGTATTACCGCCCCGTCACGCGCCCCAGGAACGGCAGCATCCGCTCGGCGCTCTGCACCGGGCAGTCGAGCGGCATCATGTGGCTGCAGTCGGGGATCAGCTCCAGCGTCTTGTCCTTGGCAACCGACATCGCAAAGCCCGGAATGCCGTGGCTTTCCAGCGGCGTTTCGTGCTCGTCCCGGCCCCATATGAACAACGTCGGAGTGGCGATGTGCTTGAGATCCTCGCCCGAGCTGGCGAAGGAGAACCTCGTTTCGCGGATGGCGCGCATGGATTCGGCATCGCGCAGGGCGCGGTTGTTGAGCACGGTCCATTGCTCGACCAGATCGGGCGTGACCTGGCTGTCGTCGGTGATGTTGGCGAGCAGGATCTGGCGCCAGAATTCGTGGCGGTGGAACGTCGGGTGGGTGCGATCTTCTGCCACGGCGTCCAGCAGCGCCTTGGGCATGGTGCTGAAATCGAGTGCGAAGTCAGCAACGGCGATATTGGCGAGGATCAGCCCCTTCAGCCGGTTCTGGCGGGCTGCGGCGTAGGCGGTGGCCAGAACGCCCGAGCTTGAGGTGCCGAGCAGCACGAACCTGTCGATGCCGAGCCTATCCATCAGCCCGTCGATCACGGCGATGCGCTGGGTAGTCGAATAGTCGCCGCGCGGGTTGCCACCGGAAAGGCCGCCGGGGGACTGGTCGAAGCGGATCACACGGTATTTGCGGGAAAGCACCTTGGCCCAGCCATCGAGTTGGCGCACGTTGGCGAAGGAGCCGTGCAGCAGTAGGATTGCAGGCCCCTTGCCTTCGTCGACGTAGTGAATGTCCTCGCCCGCGATCCTGGCGAAGTGCGAACCGGGCAAGGCGTAGCGTTGGCGCAGGACGGTATCGGACGGAACCGTTGGTGCAGGTTCCTGGGATTGAGCCTGAGCCACTGTTGCCCAGCCTAAAGCCAGTGCTGCCGTCAGCAGGGTCGTCGCTTGGCGGAAAGTTGCATGACGACGTAGCGGCCGTTGTAATTGCATGATGAGCCCTCAGCGGTCTGGAGGTCGGGGGCGAAGGTCAGTTGCGACAGGCCGAAGAACTGGCCGGGCGCGGTGCCTTCGTGCGCGCCATCGGCTTCATAGCCGTAACGCAAGTGCCAGCCGCCTTCGGGCAGCGGCGTGAGCTTCTCGGCGAAGCTGACCGAGCGGGAGGATTTGAAGCCGCTCGTCTCGATCGCTACCGCGATGCCATCGGCGGACTGGTCAATGGCAAGATCGGCGTCCCATTCATAGAGGACTCCGCCGTCTGGCCCCAAGGTGATGCCGTGTAGAGCCCAGGCTCCGGCGAGATCGGGCGCGATCATTTCGCTGGCTCCGTTGCGGTCGGGGCCAGCGTCTTGTCAAACCACGCGCGCAGGTCCCTGGCGGTCTCCTTGGGCAGTTCGAGCATGGGGTAATGGCCAAGATCGGGGTAGCGGATCAGATCGACCTTGGTGCCGGAGAACTGCTTGACCGCATCGTCAGCCAGATAGGCGGGCAGGACCGGGTCGGCATCGCCCCATTGCAGCAGTACCGGCACCTTGACCCGCGCCGCATCATCGCCTGCGCCCTTGGACCAGACAGCCTTGAGATTGGCCTGATAATACTGGCGGACACGTTCGAAGCCGCCGGGAATGTTGTTGGTGAGGTAATACCACTCGACCGTCTCGTCGGTCAGCCGTTCCGGGCGCCCATAGAGTTCGGCCAGCGCGCGGCGGTAGTAGAAGCGGGGGTAATAGTTGGGCACGAGGTTTTCGTGCGTCCACACCATCGCCATCATCACCCGGCTGAACTCGCTGGGCGGCGGCGCCTTGAGCGGCAAGGTGGACAGGGCGAGGGCGGTTACCTTTTCAGGGTGGGCCGAGGCATAGAGCGTGGCGACGGTTGCGCCGCTCGACGTGCCGACAATGGCGAAACGCTCGATCCTTTTCGCCTCGACAATGCTTTCGAGCAGCTTCACCACGCCGGGCATGCCGGTGGCAGGTGCGCTGTCGGTTGACAGGCCATAGGGCGGCCAGTCGAAGCGGATCACGCGGTAACGGTCCTTCAGCGCATCGGTCCAGACGTCCCATTCGCGAAGATTTGTCATCGAGGAGTGGAGCATGACGATGACCGGGCGATCGCGCGGGCCTTCATCGCGAATGTGAATGCGGGCCGTGCCGTACGTTTCGAAGGTGGATGGAGCGCCGGCCTGTGCCTTCAGGACACTTTCATACGATGGGTTCCACCAGCCAGCCCGCATCGTCAGCAGGATCACGGCGACGAGGCCGAGACCGACTGCCACCATGAAGCCGAACATTCGCAAGATCTTCATGTTGAGGAACTCCCCGTTCGTTGTGGTTCAGGCGCGCGCTTGTGCTTCGGCGGCGAGAAGACGTGCGCATTCGGTTTCGCCCGAGGCGAGCGCGGCGCGCATGCGGCGGCGGGCAAGGGCGTAGAGCAGGCTCGCCACGGCAAGGCAGGGCAGGCAGACAATGGCGATGGCCCAGCCGACCTGGGCATCGTCACCCAGTACGCGCTGGGTAAGGCTGGCGACCAGCAGCGGCCCCAGAGCGGCTCCAAGCAGGGTGTTCATCACCAGCGTCAAGGATACGGCGCTGCCGCGCATGTGCGGGGGCACCACCGATTGCAGGGTGGCAAGCATGACCGTGCCGACCACCGAGAACACGGCTGCCGAAGACGCGACCAGGAACGCTGCCACGTGCACTTCTCCGGCCATGACTGCGAGGACCGAAGGAATGGCGAAGAGCGGCGTGAAGGTGAGAATGGCGAAGCGGGCCATCGGCTTGCCGCCTTTCATCGAGCGGTCGAGCATGGTGCCGCCGATCAGCGGGCCGATTGCCGAGAAGGCCATGGCCATTGGCCCCAACCATGCGGCGAGGAAGGCAGGCGAGGCGCCATATCCCCGCATCAGCATCGTCGGCGCCCAGGCCGAGGCGCCATAAGCTACGGTGAAACAGATCGCGAAGCCGAAGTAGAGCGGCAGGAGAACCGTGCGGTTACGCCAGAAATAGTGGAGTTCCTCGGCTCCGGGCGCGCGGCGAGGGCCGGTTTGCACCGTGCCGCGTGCCGGTTCGCTTGACAGGATCAGCAGTAGGGCGGCCACGATCAGGCCTGCCGATCCGAAAAGCAGGAATGCCAGACTCCATGCGGCAAGGCCCCCGATGACCGGAAGGCCAGCGAAGGCACCGGCAGCGGCAGCGGTGAGGATCACGCCAGTGACCGAAATGGCGATGCCGTTGGCAAGGCCCTGGCCTGTCATGAACACGGCGATCGGGCGTCCGCGCCGTTCTGGCACGAACAGGTCCGCGATCAGGGAAATGGCAGCGGGGCTGAGCGCCGCTTCGCCGAAACCGACCAGCAGACGCGCAGCGAAAAGTTCGCCGAACGATTGGGCAAGGCCGCTGCCAATGGTGGCAAGGCTCCACACCGTGATGCCGAAGGCAATGAGGTTGCGGCGCGAGAAGCGGTCTGCCGCCATGCCCATGGGAACGCCCATGCAGGCGTAGAACAGCCCGAAGGCAAGGCCCTGCAGCAGGCCGATCTGCTCATCCGTGATGCCAAGATCGGCCTTGAGCGGATCGACCAGCAGGTTGATTGCCGACCTGTCGATGATCGAGAGGATGCCGGCGAAGAACAGGATGCCGACGGTCAGCCATGCCCGCTGCGCCAGAGGCGCGGGGCGCGTCATGCCGTCGGCCACCGTTGCCACGATCAGATCAGGCCGCAGGCGCGGGCGCGCGTCTTGATGTAGTCGCCCAGCCAATCGAGGTTGCGGAACCGCAGCGTGCCTCGGCCCACCGCGGTCGAGCTTTCCGCCATGCCGGCAACAAGGCGGAAGGCCTTGGCCATCAGGAACAGCTCGCGGTTGTCCTTCTCGGCCTGGGTGAATGGGCGTACGCTGTCGTATCCTGCTTCGAAGGCTTCGCCGATAGCGGGATCGAAGCCGTAGAACAGGTTGCCCCAGACGAAGTTCTGGACGTCCTGCATCAGGAAGTCTTCGCCCGCCGCGTCGAAATCGAGGAAGGTGATCGCGCCGTCTTCGGCAACGTGGACGTTGCTGGGGTGGAAATCGCGATGGCAGACGCCGAGCGGAACTTCCCCGCTGGCGGCCAGTTCGTCGAGCCGCTTGTCGAGCGCGGCGGCGATCAGCGGATAGTCGCGCAGATCGTCCGGGCGGTCGTTCACGAAGGCGACCAGCGCCGGCATGCAGATGTTGTAGTCCTTGGCCGTCTTGGTCGAGAACGTGTGCGCTTCGCCCGCCCACTTGAAACCGTGCAGGTGCATCTGCGCCATGGCCGCACCGATGCGAAAGGCGGTTTCGTTCGAAAGGCGCTCGCCGAACTTCACGCCCGGCGCCCAGTCATAGAGCGCCAGCGCGCGCTCGCCCTCGGGCGAGGAGACCTTGAAATAGAGGCGCCCATCGTGCTGCGGCACGGCGACCGAAGCGGGGAAATCGTTGGCTTGAAGGTAGGCGAGGAAATCGAGCTCGTAGGCAACGTCGTCGACATCGCGGTAGGTCTTGCGCCACACGCGCAGGGCGTACTTGGTGGTCTCGTCCTCAACCAGGTAGACGTCGTTCATCCCGCGATAGAGCAGGAAGCACGTGATCTCCCCCTTCATCGGATAGCGGCGGGCAACCTCGCGCGCGATGAAGGCGGGGTGAAGGACCGAGTGCGAGACCTGCGCGATGGGCAGATCAGGGGTGATCGAAGAAACGGCGGAGTTCATTGGCAATCCGTTCGGGGGCTACGTCGAAAATGTCGCGATCGAGATCGAGCATTTCGACAATGGTGCAATCTGGCATGAGCGCGGCTGCGGCCTTGGCCAGTTCGAGCAGGTCTTCGGCAGGCTGCAGCAGCAGCGCCGGTTGGGCAACCAGGCCGAGGCGGGAATAGTCCCAGCTCCACACGCCCTGATAAGCCCAGGTAAACCGGTCCAGTACGCGGGCCTTGTCGGCGAAGTTGAACACGGCCTTCTGCAGCGGCACCGCCGGATCGCGTGAGGTCACGACGTAATTCCAGAGGTTGCGCAGCAGGGTCAGCGTGGATTCACCGCTCTCTTCGGGCAGCGGGTAATTCAGGGCCTCTGCCAGCTTCTTGGCCGAGACATCGGCGGGGAACATCGGAATGCCGGTGAGCGCCAACCGGCGCACGCGATCCGGGCGCGCGATGGCCAGTTCCGAACACAGCAGCGTGCCGGTGTGGAAGCCATAGATGTCGATGGGGCCGGTCAGGAGGCCATCAGCTTCGAGCGCATCGAGTGCATCCGAAAACGCGGCGGCATAGCCGGCCATGCCCGGAGGCGATGGCGGTGCATCGGACATGCCATAACCGGGCGTGTCGAAGGCAAAGACGCGGCGATCGGTGGCCAATGCATCGATGAGGGCTTCGTATTCGTAACCGGAAGACGGATTTTGATGGAGGAGGACGACCGGAGTATTCGCGGAATCCTGCGGTCCAGCCACGCGATAATGCATCTGGCCGTGGCGGCAACGGGTGTAGGCCCGGCTGATCGAGGGATATGGCGGCATGTCGGCACTATGTTCCGGCTGATGAGGCTTCTGATTGAAATTGCCCGATTGTCCGCCAAGCGGTGATCGTCCGGCAATCAGGCAGCGATGGCGGTCTGCCGCGCGGCTTCCATCTTGTCCTCGTCGAGGTCGTAGAACCAGAGGAAAAGGCCGTTGATGGCAAACATGGCAGCCGGGATCACGGCAAAGCCCAGCTTGAGCGCAAGGATCGCGCTGGGCGGCTGTTCGATGATCGCGCCGCCGGTCGTCGGCACATAGTTCAGCCAGCGGAGGAACAGGCCCAGCACGGCAACGCCCAAGGCGAAGCTGACCTTTTCGACAACCGCGATGGCGCTGGACAGCAGCCCTTCTCGTGCTTCGCCCGTCAGGAAGCGGTCATAGGCCTGGGTATCGCCCAGCATCGAGATCGACATCAGGATCAGTGCGCCTGATCCCAAACCGCTGGTGAATCCTCTGGCAATGATGCCGAAAGTGCTGATCGTCTCATCGGCCAGCAGCCAGCTCAAGGCCGCGCCGCAGAACAGCACCACGCCGATCAGGTAGGTGCGGCGCTTGCCGATGCGCTTGCCGGTCCACACCCACAGCGGCATGGCCAGCGCGGTGACGAGGTTCTGCGTCATCGCCAGCACGATCTGGCCGTCATAGCCGATGCCGACCACGTTGAGCATGAACAGCAGCATGGTGGAAGCGACCGAGGCGAAGGACAGGAACTGGAAGACCTTTGCGCCCAGCAGCATCATGAACGGGCGATTGCGGGCAATCGCGCGTAGCTGGGCCAGGTTGGGCATGTGCGAGGTGGCGCGCTTCATGCCTTCCGGGGCATGCTTTACCGGGACGGAGAGCGCGGTTGCGGTCATCGCGCCGCCGATGATCAGGGCCATGACCAGCCCCATCGTGGCATAACCGCCGCGTCCGGCACCGCCGCTCTGCACCAGCGCAGCCGTTCCGGCGAGGGCCAGGACCTGCCCGATGGAAACGAAGACGGTGCGGAAGGAGATCAGCCGCGTGCGTTCGTGAAACCCGTCGGTCAGTTCCGAAGGCAGCGCCATGTAGGGCACGTTGAACAGCGAATAGGCGGTGGAATAGATCAGCAGCGCGGCAATCATCCACGCCATCAGTGCGCCCTGGCCCAGGACCGGCGGGGCGAACAGCATCAGGAACGACACGGCCGAAAGGAGTGCGCCCGCCAGCAGGAACGGCTTGCGCCTGCCCCAGCGGGTGCGGGCGTTATCGGACATCGAGCCGACAACGACGTCGATCACGGCATCGGCTAGCTTGGAGATCATCAGCAGGTAGCCGGCGATTTCCGGTGACTGGCCGAGAACCGTCGACATGAATGCCGGGTAGAAGCTCGTCACCGTGTTGAGCATGATCGATACGCCGACCGTGCCGACGCTGAAGCCGAGGCATACGCCGAGCGAGAGGCGGGCGTCCTTTGCGGTGGTGCTCATGCCGCGTTCTCGGCGAGGAAGGTGGCGATGACGGTGGCCTTCGTTGCCGCATCGCCCGGGGTTGATGCGGAGTGGCCGTTGGCAAGCCGTTCGAGCGCAGTAGCGACGGACGCGTTGAGCAGGGCCAGCTCGGTTTCGGGCTTGAGCAGCAGGGTGGGAGCCTTGACCTGCTCCATGCGCTCGAAGCTGCGGTAGCGGAAGGCTGCGATATAGGGCTTGTGGTAAGTGTCGAGCGCCTTCAGGACATCGAGCGTGATCCGATGGAGCACCTGCGGCGGGGGCATCGGCACGGCAAGGCGACGGTCCGGCACTTTCATGAAGTGCGGGAAGAACAGCGCCTGATCGCGGCAGAAATTGAAGGCCCAGATCAGGTGGCGGCCATATTCGTCGGGCTCGACCGAGGGCGCGTAATTGGCGATCACCGCTTCGCGCAATTCGTCATCGTATTCAGTGATACCATCGAGGATCACTGCACGGACGCGCTCGGGGTATGCTGCGGCGAGTTCGCAGGCGATGCGCGCGCCGGTGTGCGTGCCGTAGACGTCCACGCGAGCCAAGCCCAGCGCGGCGCACAACCTGTCCATCGATCCGGCGAAATAGCCGATTTCCGGATCAGCTTCGGCAGGCGCGACCGAATCGCCGTTGCCCAAGGTGTCCGGCGCGATGATTTCCCCCATGCACCCCGCCGCGCGCAGGGCCAGCATGAAGTCCTGCATGAACCACGACGAGGCAGGCGAGGCGTGCAGCAGCAGCATCGGCGTTGCGTCCGGATCGGCCGCTGGAAGGCGGCGCAAGTGGAGCTGGCCCTCAGCGAGCATGATGAACGCCCGCTCGATGGCGTGGGTAGGGATCTGGGTCATGGTGGCGGAGCGTATATCGGCTTTGCGACCGCCCTAATCCCCCATGGGCAATGACCGTCAGGCGGAGACGTGGCCAATCCGGTGTTTGGGAACCCTGATGCACGATCATGCTGCAGGGCATGGACTGGCGACTGCACCCTTCCGATGACGATCTGCTGGCCGCACTTGAGCGCGGCGGGCCAATGAACGTCGAGCGCGCTGTCGCAGTGATGGAGCGGCACAGCCTTGAAGGGCTGGTGCTGGGCGACCCGCTCAACGTGTATCATCTGCTTGGCCACTGGCCCCAGATTGCGCGTACCCGTCCGGGGCAGCCGCCGGGAACTTTCGCACTGCTTGCAAGGGCAAGGCCTGAAGCGCCGGCGCTGGTAACGAGCCGCTTCCTACATCACTACAGCTGGGCCGATGGCCGGGATCGTGCCGACGTAGGGGTCTGGCTCTTCAACGATCTGGGCGACAGTGGGGACGAGGCCATCGCGCCGGTCCCTGACGGTCCGGTTCTGCCGACCGGCTCATCGGCGCCGCTGACGGCAGCGGAATATCACCGGGCGCAGGCGTCTGCAGCACTGGCTGGGGTAGAGCGTATGGCACGCGATGCAGGTGGAGCGATCGTCGCCGCCATGCGGGGCCTTGACTTGTGGCAAGGCCGGATCGGGTTCGACAGCCCGGTGGTCGCGGAAGTGGCAGCGCGCCACCAACATCCCGGCGCCATGGTGCCGGCCGACAACATCCTGCGCGAGATTCGCCTGATCAAGTCGCCGCTGGAACAGGCACTGATGGCAAGGGCGGCGCGCGCCAACGTCGATGCTCTGAATGCGGTGGGCCATGCGATCCGGGCTGGTGCGACGCATCACGAGCTTCAGAACCTCTACCGCCAGGAATGCGCGGTGCGGGGCAATACTTCAGTGTTCCTCAACGTCGACCGCGTTTCGTCCGATCTGTCCCGCGTGAAGGTGGCCGATGGGCAGACGCTCATGCTTGACGGCGTCAGCTCGTTCCTTGGCTATCACGGCGATTTCGCCCGCACCGTCTTCGTCGGGGAACCGTCACGGGCAGCGCGCAGGGCGGCGGAGGCCAGCGCGTTCGCGTGGAGTGCAGTGCGCGAGCAGTTGCGCCCGGGCCTGCGCTTTTCAGAGATCGTCGCGCTGGGCAGCGAAGCGGTGCGCAAGGCAGGGTACGAGGCGGTGATCGGCTTCGGCCCGCACAGCGTCGGCCTGGCCCACACCGACGAGCCCGGCGAAGTGCACGGCGGCTTCTGGCGCAAGCCGGACTTCGTGCTCGAACCCGGCATGATCATTTCGGTCGATTGCCCGACGCTTGATACGGGCATCGGCGGATCTGCCCATTGCGAGGACCTTGTCCTCATTACCGAGACGGGCGCCGAGCCCATCCACCCCCTTTATGAACCGGTGATAGTGGTATGACCCGAAGCTTCATTGTTTCGGCATCCGTGATGGATGCCAGCCTTGCCGTGCCTGAACTGGCACGCCCTGTAATCGCTGCGGCCGAACAGGCCGGACTTGACCTCCTCGTGCTGGGCCGGGCGATCGATCGTCCTTTCGACGCGCAGGTGATCGCGGCATGGGCCGCGCCGCTTACCTCGCGGGCCGGCATCGTTGCCACCGTTCCTGCGACCAATGCCCATCCCTTCCACGTTGCCCGCGCGCTGTCTGCCGTCGATTATCTGGCGGGCGGTCTGAGCGGATGGTCCGTGGTTTCGGAAGGCGGAGAACCGGGCATGGCCGCCGACATGGTCCGGGCGGCGCGCGCGCTGTGGGATGGCTGGGGCGCCGATACGCTGGTGATCGACAAGGACAGCGGGCTTTACCTGCATCCCGACCAGGTCAACCGGCCAAACTATCGCGGCCCGTTCTTCGACACCGCCGGGCCGGTCAACGCCATGCGGCCGCTGCAGGGGCAGCCTGTGCTGGTGCTGGATGAAGCCGAGGGCGTCGGTATCGATGATGCCGATATCGTGCTGGTGGATGCACCGGGTTCCCTCGCTCAGGGCAGTCGCCGCTTGCTGAAGGTGGGGGCAGGTTCCGATCTTGATCTGGCGGCGCTGACAGCGGCGTTCGATGCGGGCGAGATCGACGGCGTGCATTTCATTCTGCTGGAGCAGGCGGCAGCCCTGCCAGCCGCAATCGGCGCCATTGGCAGTCTGCTGAGCAATCGCCCCGGTGCAAAGCCTGCAGCCAGCGGGACTCTGCGCGAGCGGCTCGGCTTGGCGATCCCGCCCAGCGCCTCCACCCAATCAAAGCCTACGCACGTGCCGGAGTATGTCGCATGAGCAAGCAGATCCACCTCTGGGCCTTCCTGCAAGGCATCGGCTTCTTCCCGACCGGCTGGCGCCATCCCCGCGCGACGCCCGAAGGCGTGTTTTCGATGGATTACTATGCGCGTGTCGCGAAGATGGTCGAAGACGCACGCTTCGATGCCATCGTCTTTGGCGATCAGCTGCAATCGCGCGGTGCAGGCGGCCGGACTCCTGCGAGGTTGGCGATGCCGACGCTCGATCCCGTCAGCCTGCTGATGGCCATGGCTGCAGTGACCGAGCACGTTGGCCTCGTCGCCACCGTCTCTACCACCTACAACACGCCCGAGATGCTGGCAGAACGCTTTGCCGCGATGGACCGTATCAGCGGTGGGCGCGCGGGCTGGAACATCGTGACGACCGCCCATCCTGAAACCGCGCCGAACTTTGGCGAAGCACAGCTGCCGCCAAAGGACCAGCGCTATCGCCATGCCGTCGATGTCGTGACCAAGGCCTGCGAACTGTGGGCGGCGATGGACAAGGCCGGGCCTGCGCTGCCGCAGGGGCGTCCCGTGCTGGTGCAGGCCGGGCAGTCTCCCGAAGGCCGCGACTTTGCCGCCCGGACCGCCGAAGCCATCTTCTGCCCCGCAGCCAATATCGATGCCGGCATCGACTTCCGCAACGACATGCGCAACCGCATTGCCGCCGTCGGGCGTAATCCCGATGGCGTGCGCGTGATGCCGGGCCTGTCCTGCGTGCTCGGCGGCACCGAGGAAGAGGCCCGCGCCAACCATGCGGCAATCCTCGACATGGGCGACGTGCCGCTGGCGATCGAATATCTTTCGGAATCGCTGTGCTGTGATCTGACGCCGTTCGATCCCGACGCGGCGATCCCGGTCGATGCGATCCTTGCCAACACGTTGTTGCCGAAGGCGGACGTCGCCAAATCGGTTCAACCGGCTGCGGAGAAGGGCACGAAGCTGGGCGATTTCGCGGCCAACTTCATGCGTCATCCGCGCGGCCACAACGTGTTCATCGGCACGGGCGAGCAGATGGCTGACATGATGATCGAATGGCGCGACAGCGGGGCCTGCGACGGCTTTACTCTGCAGCCGAGCTATATGCCTGGCGGGCTTGAGGACTTTGTCGAACAGGTCGTGCCGGTGCTGCAGCAGCGCGGACGGCTGCGCAGGGAGTATCCGGGCAGCACCTTGCGCGAGACGCTGGGCCTTTCCGCCCGCATGCGCGAAGCCGCATGAAGCGGGGTCGGCTCGCGCTCGGCATAATCGGCGCGCTCGCGCTCGGCCTTGGCGGCAGCGTTGTTGCGCTGCGCGCCGGGGCAGGGGAGACTGACCGCGCCGAACTGGAGAGGCGTTGGGCCGATGCGCCCTCGCGCTTTGTGACCGTGGACGGCGTGCGCATGCACGTGCGCGAGGAAGGTCCGGCGAACGGTCCGGTCGTGGTGCTCCTGCACGGTTCGATCGTGAACCTGCACGAGTGGGATGACGTCGTGCCGCTGCTGGCCGACAAGTACCGCGTCGTCCGGTTTGACTGGTCACCCTATGGGCTGACCGGCCCTGACCCGAGCGGCGTCTATTCGACGCCGCGTTCGGCGCAGCTCATGGACGGGCTGATGAAGGCGCTGGGGCATGACAAGTTTGCGATGGTCGCCACGTCCAACGGTGCGAATGTCGGGCTCGCATTCAACCGCGCCTATCCGGGCCATGTCACGGCGATGGCGTTTTCGATGCTGCCGCTGGAACGGCCAAGCCAGACCCGCAAGGTCGATTGGCGCCTGAAATGGATGCTGGAGGCGCACAAGGCCGTCCTTCCCAACTGGCGCCATCGTGAATTCTGGCGGCTGATGCTAGAGGATACGACACCGCCCGAGTTCACGCCGACCGATCGCATGGTCGATCAGATCACCGAGATGAACAACCTGCCCGGCGCACTCGATCGGCAGGCGCAGTACATCCAGGCCAACGTCAAGGCTTTCCAGTCCAGCGATGTCGGCGCGGTGGCAGAAGCGGTGCGGGTGCCGGTGCTGCTGCAGTGGTGCTCGTTCGATGACGTGATCTCGCAAAGCGCGGATGCTTCGGTGAAGCGTTTTACCAACACCAAGGTGGACGTGATCAATTACCCCGATCTCGGTCACTTCCCAATGTGGGAGAAGCCCGAGAAGTTCACCCGCGACTTGCGCAACTGGCTTGATCGCCAACCGCCTGCGCCTGCGGGCTGAACCTTCGGGACGCGCGTCTCTCCGAAGGGCGGACAGTGAAGATAACGGTGCAGCGCCAAGCGTTTGCTGCGGCACCTTCGCTTCAACAATGCAAGGGGCGTGGGGCCTCGCAGCCGGGAGAACGCCGTGTCGGGACCAGCCGTCGGTATCAGTCAAGCCGCAAGCCAAACAGGCAACGCCTCGCGCTGGGCGATCCGCCTGGGATCGGCGCTGATCCCGCTGGCGCATGCGGCGGGCCAGAACCTCGTCACGGTTCTCGGCTTGCGCTTCATGACCGACAGCCTTGCCATCTCGGCCGGCGCGGCAGGTGCCATCTTCGCCTTCGTGAAGATCTACGACGGATTTGCCGATCCGGCCGTGGGTGCGTGGAGCGACCGCGCGAAGACACCCTGGGGGAGGCGCCTGCCGTTCCTTTTCGCAGGTGGCATCGCCATGCCGCTGGGACTCGCTCTGCTGTTCGGTGCGCCGTCGTTCGGTTCGATCCTGCTGGCGCAACTGTTCGTGACGATTGCTCTGGTCATCCACGCCACGGGGTACACGCTGCTGACCATCCCCGGTTTTGCCATGCTGGTCGAAAGTTCGTCCGATCCGCGTGAGCGCACCAGGCTGATGGGCTGGCGTACTTATGGCAATGCTGTCGGCACCATGCTCGGCTCAACCCTGCCGACATGGATACTGAGCCAGACTGGCCCCACGCGCAGCGGCCACATGCTGATCGCGCTGATCGTGAGTGCGGTGGTCTTCATCGCGACTGCTCTGGCGGTGCGGCTTCTGGCCAAGGCGCCGCGCACCGCACCTCCGGAGCGCGCGGGTGCGGCGCGGGTCAATCCGCTGGTCGCGCTGTGGCGGCAGGTCCTGCTGGCGTGGAAGAATGTTCCGTTCCGCATCCTCGCGATTGCCCACGTCTTCCTGTTGTTCGGCACGGCAATCGGCTCTGCGGCGCTGGCCTTTTTCACGCGGATCGGTCTGGAGCAGAAGGACAATGTCCTTGGCACCTATTTCATGCTGGCAACGGTTGCGATGCTGGTGAGCATGACCGGGTGGGTGTGGCTTTCGAACCGGGTCGGCAAGAAGGCCTGCTACATTGGTGCGCTGGCGCTCTATGCCATTGTGCAGGCGAGCTGGCTGCTTGCGGAGCCCGGTGAGGCGATGCTGTTCATTTCGGCACGCGGTGCGTTTAGCGGGCTGGCGGGGGCCGGCATGATCCTTTGCGCCTATTCGCTGCTGTCGGATGCGGTGCGCTATGACTACGTGACCAGCGGAGAGCGGCGCGAAGGCGCATTCGCCGGCTTCACCACGCTGTTCGACAAGCTTTCCTCGGCTGCTGCGCTGGCCGTGATGGGCGCGTTCCTTTCAGCGATGGGCTACGTTCCTTCCGCCAGCGGCCAGGCGGCGCAGCAGGGGGCAGAGGCGAAGTTTGCCGTGCTGACGTGCGTGTCCGTCATCCCCGCCGTGGCGATGATCGCCGCCATCGTCACCATGCTGTTCTACCGCCTCGACGGAGCAACCGTCGAAGCGGCCGAGCGGCAGCAAGCTCTTGCGGAGTAACCCGGTTGGAACGCCATCCCCTCGAACTCGTCGGCCTGATTTCGCCTTACCGCACAAGCGAGACGAGCGAGACGCCGGGACCATACGATCCGGCCTTCGTCGCCGAAATCGCCCGAGCTTACGAGGCTGCCGGGTATGACCGCGTGCTGGTGGGGCAGAACGCCAAGTCGGCCGACAGCCTGGTCACCGCGACCTGGGTTGCGGCGGCAACGACGCGCTTGAAGCTGATGGTGGCGCATCGGCCCGGCTTCATTGCGCCGACCATGGCCGCGCGGGCGTTTGCCACGCTCGACCAGTTCTCGGGCGGCCGGGCAGGGGTGCACGTCATCACCGCGTTTTCGGACATCGAAACGCGCTGCGATGGCGATTACCTGACCAAGGACGAGCGTTACCGGCGTAGCAACGAATACGTCCGGATCATGCGCCGGGTCTGGGCGGGTGAAAGCCCGTGCGATCATCAGGGCGACTGGTATCGGTTCGAGAACGCAGGGTCGGAAGTGCGTCCGGCGGCAGGCAGCGTGCCGGTGTTCTGGGCGGGGACGTCCGAGCTGGCTCTGCAGTTCGGGGCTGAATTGGCCGACGTCTATGCCTTCGGGCCCGGTAGCGTGGAGCAGATTGCGGCACAGGTCGCGACGGTAAGAGCCGAGGCTGACAAGCATGGACGCAACCCCCGCTTCTCGATGTCGATGCGGCTGGTCGTGGCCGATAGCGACGAGGCGGCGTGGGCGCGGGCTGATGCGCTGCTGCAAGGCGTCATCGCGCGGCAGGCAAAGCACGGTGCGCTGGGACGCGATCTGGGCAAGGCCGCCGAGACCGTTGCCGCGAATGCCGCGCAAGCCGATGATGCCGCTGCCGACCCTTGCCTCTGGACGGGCCTTACCAAGGCGACGCAGGGCCGCCTTCAGGTGATGTGCCTGGTCGGATCGCCCGACACGCTGGTGCAGGCGCTGCTGCGCTATCGCGCGGCGGGGATCGACAATTTCCTCGTCACCGGCTTCGACTGGCTGGCCGATACGCATCGCATCGGCACGGAAATCGGCCCGGAACTGCGGCGGTGGGGGAACGGCCCGGCCTAGCCGCCGGGCCGCAGGGCGCGCTCCTCAGAAGCCGAGAGCGCCCGGATTCATCAGACCCTTGGGATCGAGCTGCGTCTTGATCGCTCCCAGCAGGGCCTTCTGCTGTTCCGACAGGCGCGGCTGATAGGGGTAGGCGCGGCCGAGCTGGAAATGAGCGGCCTCGTGGCTTTGCATGAGGTCGATCATTTCGCCCTTCAGCTTGTCGACGAAGGCGCGCGATTCGGGGTTTGCCGCAAAGCTCGGCTGGCCTGCGAGGTACTCCTCGCCCAGCGTGGTCACGTGGTACGAGGTGCGCGCATCGGGCCAGTAGGCGGCGATTTCATAGAGGAACCCGGCAGAGCCGACCGGCGAGAACATCGTGCCGAGCCAGACGCCGTGGCGGTCCATTTCGGCTTGGCGCGATGCGATCAGGGCCTTGAACGCGGTATCGAACGGCACGACCTGATCATGCGGGAAGACACCGTGGATCGGCACCCAACGCTCACCGCCGGGGCCAAGCACGTTGTAGAGCGGCGCGAACGGCATCGACTGCACGAATGTCGGGATCGAGTTGGCAATCTCGCGGCCGAGGCCATCGAGCAGCTTGCGCAGCAGGCGAGCCTTGTGGGCGGCTTCTTCCTGATCGAAGCCTTCGATGATGAAGTGGCACATATAGGCGCCTGCGCGCATAGCGCTTTCGCCGGCGATGGCCATCTGTATGAGCTGGGCCACGCCCTTGAGCTTGTTCGGCGCGCGCTTCAGCACATCGGCTGCGATCTTGAGGCGGGCACCCATGCCGTCCTGCCGGCCGATCTGCCCTTGCGACAGGGCGAGGTCGAGGCCGAAGTGGCTCTCCTCCAGCTTGGCCATGGCCGCCTTGCGCGAGGCGGCGTGGTAGTCGGCAAAGCTGTCAAACGCGAAGCTGACGCATTCGAAGCGGGGCAGGATCGGCAGCAGCGGCAGGCGGATGCGCGCCTTGATGCCGAAAATGCCGCAGTCGCCGGTGAACAGCCCGGTCAGGTCAGGGCCATAGAAGCGCATGGCGCGTGACGAGGAGGTGTTGAGGATTTCGCCACTGGCGAGGATCACGTCCATCGACAGGGCAGACTGTGCGGAAATGCCGTGGGCGGTGCCGCCGTGGCTGACGCTGTTCTGGCTCATGCTGCCGCCGACCGTGGCGGCAATGCCCGAGAAGGGCCCCCAGAACGGCGTGCGCAGTCCCTTGGCGTCGAGCGCTGCCTTGAGCGCGGCCCAGGTGACGCCGGCCCCGCAGGTAACGACTGCGCCGAACTCATCGATCTCGATGGTGTCGAGCGCGCCGGTGTCGATCAGGACATGGCCCGGCTTTCCGGCAAGGTAAGCATCTGTGTAGGATGCACCGCCGCCGCGCGGGACCATGGCGACGTTTGCTTCGGCGCAGATCTTCACGGCCTGTTGCAGGGCCTCGATCGTGCCCGGCCGGATCACGGCCAGCGGCAAGGCGCCACCGCGATAGACGTCGTTCGAGAAGTAATCGAGCGCATCGGCCGAAGTCTGCACGCCAGCTTCACCCAGCGCGCCGCGCAACTGTGCAAGAACCGTATCTTCCTTTGCCATCGTGGCCATGCTTGAACTCGTTCCTGAAGGTCTGGCGAAAGGCTGATGTGTGGGCATCGGGCCGCGTGGTTTCGATAGCGCAGCGCCCATTATCCGGCCAGTGACCATTGGCGCCCCAACGCTATGAGACCATGCACTTTGCGGCAGATTGCCTCGCATGACGCAGCAGAACTTCGCTACCTCTTCCCAAGGTTGGACGCGCCCGGCCCGCTGGTTGCACTGGGGTACGGCCCTCGCGATCCTCGTCGAGGTTCCTGCGGGCTTTGCGATGGCGTGGACATATCTGGAGGGATCGCGCGGAGGGCCGCTGGCGTGGCTTCATCTGCGCGCCAGCCAGGTTCACCACACGCTGGGCATGATCCTCCTTCTGGCGGTAATCCTACGGCTGTTCTGGCGCTGGCGCCATCGCGCCCCGGAACTGCCTGCGGGCACTAGCGCCGGTGGGCGCTTCGCTGCAAGATCGGTTCAGGCCCTGCTTTACGCGCTGCTGTTGCTGGTGCCCTTGACCGGCTGGGCGGCGCTGTCAGCGCTCGGGGCAGGGGCTGGATACCCCGCGCCGCAGATGTGGTTCTTCACGCACGACGGGTTCGGCCCCGGCGGACTGATCCCGCATATCGTGACCCCACGTCCGTGGAACGCGCCGGGGCTGATCGGCTACAGTCTCTTTGCCAAATCGCACGTCTATATGGTCTGGGCCGGTGGAGCGCTGCTGTTACTGCACATCGGCGGCGCGCTGAAGCACCATTTCATCGACAAGGATGGCGTGCTCCTGCGCATGCTGGGCAAAGACCCGAAGCGCTGACCGGCTGGCGGATAGGTTTGTTCAGGGATTCCTTCCCCGCGATGGTTGCGCCACCTTGCTGTAAATGACAGGCAATCCCCGCACAGCGGGATGCCGACGGGGAAATCGCATGACCACAGCCGAGGCGGCTCCGCCTGCAAGGATCGCCACTTCGATCAAGGCCGGATACGGCATAGGCCAGATCGCGGGACAGCTGTTCCGCGATACACCTTCGCTGCTGCTGCTGTTCTTCCTGACCAACGTGATGGGCATTTCGCCCGCGCTTGCCGGGACGGCGATCTTCATTCCCAAGGTGGTGCTGGGAGCACTGTTCGACCTTGGCATCGGTGCGATGTCCGACAAGATTGCTGGTCGCTTTCCTCGTCGCAACTGGTTTGTCGTGGCCGCGCTTGCCTCGCCTGTCGCGATGCTGGGCATCTTTGCCGTGCCGCATGCATCGGTGGGATTCCAGGTCGCCTGGGTAATGGTGACCTTCAGCTTCTACATGGCCGTCTATTCGAGCTTTTCGGTGCCATACCTTGCCATGCTGGCCGAAATGACATCGAACCCGCGCGAGCGGACCGAGTTGATGGGATGGAAGCACAGCTTCGGCGGGATCGGATTGTTGCTCAGCTCGTCGGTGGCGCCGATGGCGGTAAGCGCGCTGGGGACCGACCAGCGCGCGCACCTGATCGTGATGGGCACTGTCGGCATCTCGTGCCTGGTCTTCATGCTGATCGCATGGAAGGTGGCGGGGCGGATCGTGCCGGTGGCGAAAGTTGCAGGCGATGGCGCAGCGGGCCGTTCGGCGCTCGGCGGTCTGGCCCGCGCGTTTGGCGACAGGCGCTTCGTCATCCTCAGCCTTTCGGCGGTGGTCATGACCATTTCGGCAGGCATCGGCTACGCCAGCTTTCCGTTCTTCGTCAAATACTCGATGGCACGGGCCGAACCGTTGCACGACCTTGGCATCATGGCCGCAATCATGGGCATCGCGGTCATTTTCGGATCGCCTTTGTGGGTGATGGTGGCAGGCCGCATCGGCAAGGTTCCGGCCTACGTTCTGGCCGCTGCGGGACATGGCGTGGTCGTGTTCGTATGGGGGCTGGTGCCGCGCGCGCCAGTCGAAGTCGCCTATCTGCTTTCGGCCTTGCTGGCGGTGTGCAACGCCGGCTGGGGTACGATCGTTTTGTCACTGCTTTCGGACTGCATAGCACAGGCGCGCGAAGAATTCGGCGAGAACCGGGCCGGGTCCTATTCGGCGATCTGGTCTGCCATCGAGAAGGCCGGGATCGCCCTTGGCGGCACCTTGATCGTCGGCGTGCTGCTTTCGTGGTTCGGCTTTGATTCCGGCGCTGCAAAGGCAGGGCTGCCGCAATCCGATTCCGCGATGTTCGGAATCCTGTTCTGCTATTCGTTCCTGCCGGGCGTCGCCAAGGTTGTCGCTGCGGGGATGATCTGGAAATTCGTGCGCGAACCGCGCCTGCCATAACTTCGAGGCTCATCCCCAACATGAATGATATTGCATCGCGTCCCATCAACATCGCGATGGTCGGCTGTGGCCGCATCTCGCTGTCCCACCTCGATGCCATCGCGGCGCGGCCGCAGGATGCGCGATTGGTGGCCGTAGCCGACCGGGATCAGGAGCTTGCGCGGCAAGTGGGCGAACGCTTTGGCGCGCCAGCATACGCGACGCTTGAGGACATGCTCGATCTGGCCGAGGTCGATGCAGTGCTGCTTGCCACGCCGAACCACCTGCATGCCGTTCAGGCCATGGCTGCACTGAAGGCGGGAAAGCACGTGCTGGTCGAAAAGCCGGCTGCCGAGACTGGCGAGGATGCCTTGGCGTTGGCCCGCGAAGCCGAGGCGCGCGGGCTGGTTCTGGCAGTGGGGCACACCTTCCGGCATAATGAAGCCGTCCGCCAGGTCGAGGCCCGGATGCCCTCGTTCGGCCGCCTGCTGTCTCTGGAAGTTTCAATGTGCGTGCGGTGGGATGGACCGCAGGCGCCGTGGTGGGCCGAGCGCAAGGCACAGGACGGTCTGATCCTGTCGCTGTTTGCGCCGCATGCTCTCGATTTCGTGCAGCTTGTCATGGGGGCGGACGATCCTGTCCGCGTCTACGCCGAAGCTGCGCGCCTGCAATCGGGCTGGCAGGGAGAGGACGAGGCGATGATCGTCATGGCCTATCCCGGCCGCCGCATGGCAAGCGTCCACATATCCTACAACCAGCCCACCGTGCAGGATCGCAAGACGCTGTATTTCGAGACCGGCATCCTCGAGATTGAGCACGGCGAAATCCTGCGCTGGAACGACGAGGTGATCGTGATTCCGCCGACAGGCGTGCTGCGTGATCCGCGCAAGCTGGGTGGTCGCGGCCTCTCGCACTACTTCGAGGGCCAGATCGAAGAGTTTGCCAAGGCCGTGCGAGGCGAGCCTCATCGCATGCCGACCGGATATGACGCAGCAAGGTTGATCGCGCTGATTGATCGGGTCCGCGCATCGGCCCGGACAAACTCCGCCGCCGATGCAATTGACCCGCCTGTCTGACTTCGGCGCCCTGCTCGGGGGCGACCGACTCCTCCGCGAATGCCAGAAAAGCGAAAGGCCGGGCGATTGCCCGGCCTTTGCCTTTTCGACGTTGCGCCAGCGTTAGAAGCTGACGGAACCCTTGATGCCGAAGGTCCGCAGTTCCGGCAGGCCGACGACCAGATAGCTGAACGGACGGGCAGCCAGCGCGCCGCCAGGCGTCTGCAGGTTGTTCTGCTGGATCGAGGTGTACTGCTTGTTGTTCAGCAGGTTGTTTGCGAACACTTCGATGCCGATGTTGTCCAGCTTCACGCCGACGCGACCGTTGACCACGGTGCGCGAACCGATCCAGGTAAGGTTGGCGGCATCGAGGAACTGGCGCGACTTGTAGTTCACGTCGCTGCGAATGAACCAGGTAGCATTGTCGCGGCCCGGGATATCGCCCGAAAATTCCGGCGTGATCGCAAACGAGTACTGCGAGGTAAGGGGCAGCTTGTTACCCTTGAAGCCATCGCCCGTAACGCCCGTGACACGAGTGATCGCCGGGTCATTGAACGAACGGATGTTGGTGTCGTTGTAGGCCCCCGAGAACGTGAGCGACACGCCTTCCATGGGAAGGATTGTCGTATCGAGTTCGATTCCCTTGACCTTGGTCCGGCCCGAGTTTGCGATGCCGGTGACGGTTGAGCTCAGCGGCGGATTCAGCGAATTGTCCACGAAGAAGACGCTGCGCGTGTTGTACTGGTTCTTCCAGTCACCGTAGTAAGCCGAAAGAGCAAAGATCAACTTGTTGTCGAAGGCCCGGCCCTTCAGGCCGATTTCGTAGTTCGTCAGCTTTTCCGGAACAGTAATGCCACGCAGGCCAAGCGACTGGGACGCGGCGATTTCGCCGGCGGTGCCCGAGAACAGACGGGCGTTGAATGACGAGATGCTGACGTTCGCTGCCTTCGACCATGACGCGTAAGCCATGATTTCGGGCGTGATCTTGTAGTTGACGATCACGCGCGGCATGAAGTTGTCGTAGTTCTTCGAAAAGAACTGCGTCAGCGGCGCATAAGTGCCAGCCGGAACACCGTTTTCAGCAGCAGCGGCCGCCGAGATCGTTGCGCCCAGACCACCGGTGAAACCGTACACCTTGTCGCGCTGGTAACGGCCTTCAAGGCTGATCTCGAGCGCGTCGGTAGGCTTGATGTTGACGCTGCCGAAGATACCCTTGGTTTCCACCCGCTGCGGGGCAGAAGCCGTGCCAGCACCGCGAGCCAGGCCCAGAACAGCTTCTCCATAGACGTTGAACAGGTCACGCTTGACCTTGGTGTCCATGTAGTTGGCGCCGATCATGCCGGAGATCATGCTGTCATTGTCAAAGGAAGCGCGCAGTTCCTGCGAGAAGTCCTTGTTGTGGCGTTCGATCGCGAACGGGAAGTTGTAATAGGGAAGCAGGCCGTTGGTCGGCGTGGCGGCCGTGTTGATCAGCGACGAGCTGTCATAGTTGTCGAGCTCGGACATCTGCGACCACTTTTCGTCGTTGACGCCGGTGAGCGACGAGAGCGTGATGCCGGTGTCGCCCAGTTCGTAATCGATGTTGGCGTGGGCATGGAGGTACTTGCGCTTGAGGCCATAGCCCTGAACGCCATCGCTGGGCGAGACGGGGCGAAAACGGCCATCGGCCAGCACGGCCGAGGTCTTGGCATCGATGTAGGTGTTCTGCGCGGGTGAGAACGCTGCCGGCAGCGCCGGAGCCTGACCGCAGATGAACGGGTTGACGCCGTTCAGCGTGCAGTTGGACAGGCCAGGGACGATGATCTTGCCGTTGGTGTTGCCGCTCAACGCCGGGATGTTGACAACGCCATTGTTCGAGCGGACTTCGTAGGCCGAAAGCATGCCCTGTGCGGCTGGACCGTCATGGTCTTCACTGTAAAGGCCGAAGACCTTCATGGTCAGCTGGCTGGAGGGCGTGAACAGCAGCATGCCGGTGACGGTGCGGGTGCGCTGATCGCCGAGACGCTCGTTGGGGTTTGCGCGATTGCGGTAGGAACCGCCGCGCTCGAGCGCGCGCCCGGAAATGCGGAAGCTCAGGATGTCGCGTGCGATCGGCCCTTCGAGCGAGCCCTGCACATCATAACCGTCGCGGCTGAAGACCGAGGCGTTCATGCTGCCGCCAAAATCGCTCTTCGGGGTCTTGTTGACCACGTTTACCGCGCCGGCGAAGGCATTGCGGCCGAAATAGGCGTTCTGCGGACCCTTGAGCACTTCGACACGGGCCGGATCGGTGATCGAGTTCAGCGCAGAGGCCGACGAAACCGGCACGCCGTCGATAAAGGTTGCGGTCAGGGTCGAATCCGTGGTCGACGGCGTGAAGCCGCGCAGCGAGATCTGCTGGAACGAACGGTCGTTGCGGCCCGAGTTGTTGCCGGTGACGTTGATACCGGGCGTTGCGTCGATCAGGTCGGTCAGCGAGATGATGCCGCGCTGGCCGATTTCCTCCGACGGCATTGCCGCAATCGCGATCGGTGTGGTGAGCAGGGTTTCTTCACGCTTGCGCGCAGTCACGACGATGTCACCGGTCGGCGCGGCTTCTTCAGCCTGGGCTGCTTCCTGGGCGTGTGCCGATGCGGCCTGCAAAAGGGAACAGGCGATTGCGATCGTAGAGATCGGAATCATGCCAAGAACTCGGGTCGTCTTCATTATTTACACCCCTCACGTTTGATCAGCCGAATGGCGGGATTACTACGTTCCCTGGGAAAATGGCTTCATGACGCACCAGCAATTCTGCAAGGCGTTCAGCTATCCCGGATCCTGCGATACGGCTTGTTTTGATTTACCTGTCCGAAAGCCGATATCCGGCAGGCCAATATTGATCGAGATCATGGACCAAGCGCGTGCTCTATGCCCTGACCCCATTGAACAATGGCAAAGTTGCGTTGCCGCGACGTCGCGAATCTGTCGCGTGTCCGTCTGTCGGATGGAAGTGCGGTTTCGCAGATGCGAGTGCGGGATGCTGTAGGAGCAGTACTGCACACCGGAGGCAAAGCAAGCGCCTGTCCGCTCTGTGGTTTTTTGCCACTCGTGATCCCCACCGTGGGAGATGCGTGTTATCGCTGCCTGCATGATCGCACGGGATAATGGTTTTCAGGAAGTCGTCGGCATCGTTGCCGACGCGGACGAAGCAGGCCGGCGCTTGGCCCCGGCGCTGGGCTATAAAGCCTTGCACGCTGGCGACCTTGCAACCCCGCTCGGTGCCGCGTGGGGTGCGGGTCCGGACGCTCGTGCTCGTGAGGTTCTGATCGTCCATCCCGACAAGGCGCGGGGCGCCATCCGCTTGTTGTCCTTTGACGGCGAGCCGCGCGCCCTGATGCGCGACGGCGCGCAGCCATGGGATACGGGCGGCATATTCGACATCAATATCCGCGCCTTGGATGATATCGAGACTCTGCATCATGCCTTGGGCCGGGCCGGACATCGCGCATTTGCGCCGATAACCAACTGGCAATTTGGCGCATTGGCTGTCCGCGAAGTCGTTGAGAATGACGCCGATGGTCTTTGCATTGCCCTGATGCAACGCGTGAGTCCGCCTCTACAGGGGTACGAGGGCGTTGGTGGCAATGCCTCGTGGGTGTTCAACTCCACGCAGGTGGTCACTGATTTCGCGCAGGCGCGCGCGCTTTTCGTTGACCATCTGGGCTGGGTGCCGGTGCAAGAAACCGAAGGCTTCGCTGGCAACGAAGGCGGGATCAATTGCATGGGCCTTCCGCTTTCCCTTGCAGAACAGATCCCGATGCAGATCGGGATCTACCAGGCGCAGGGCCGCATGGAAGGTTCGGTCGAGATCATCAGCTTTGGCTGCAGTGGCCACGACTTCTCGCAAAGCCGTCCGCCGATGCGGGGGTGGGCCGCCCTGCGCTTTCCGGTTTCCGATATCGACGGCTTTGCCAGAGCAATGATAGCCGGTGGGTGCGAGATCGTTGAAGCTGGCCGCGTCGAGTGGGCGCCCTATGGCAGCGCCGAGCTCCTCGCGGCGGTTACGCCCTGGGGAGCCCGGCTCGAAGGTCTTCGGTTAGGCTGAAGGCCGCAGGGTTTCCAGAAACGCGATCGTCTCCGCTTCGCTGACCACGTCGGCATACTTTGCGTTCATGTCGAACAGGTTCGCTTCATGCGGCCCTGCGTGACGATCGCCGCAGGCCTCGGCAACGACGGCGGTCTTGAAGCCATGGCTCATCGCGTCGACACAGCTCGCGCGGACACAGCCCGATGTCGTCAGGCCGGTCAGGATCACGCAGTCAATGCCGGCGGCCGTGAGCGTCGATGCGAGCGAGGTGCCGAAGAATGCGCTCGGATACTGCTTGGAGACGACCAATTCCGTTTCCAGCGGTTCAAGGCCCGGTCCCCAGCCGGCCATCGGATTGCCTTGCGTGAAATTGCGCAGCGGCATGGCCTTTTCGAAGAAGCGACCGCCGTTGAACCCGCTGGGGTGGTAGACAACATTCGTCAGGATAACCGGCACCCCGGCCGCATGCGCGACAGAGCGGATGCGCAGTGCGGATGCCAGCGCTTCATCGACTTCGGCATAGAGGGCGTTGCCCTTTTCAAAATAGGCCTGGCAGAAATCGATCAGCAGCAGTGCCGGCCTTGTCCCGAAACCAACCCGGTTGTCATAGGCCTTCTTGTAGTTGGCCAGCAGGTCTTCTTCGGTGCTCACGCGGCAAACTCCCTGGTGTAGAGCCACGGCTGGCTCTGGCGCTGACGGACCTCGAACGCCTCGATCTCGCCACTGTACTGATTCACGATCTGATCGGTTTCGTCCCACCCGTTCAAAAGGGCAAGACGGCGTTCAGGCGGGATCGAGAACGAGATGGGCGCATGGCCTTCTGCGCTCAACTGCTGACTCTCAAGATCCACGGAAAAGTTTGCGCCTGCCTCTGCCAGATCCATCAGCGCGGCAACCTGTCCTTCGGGCAGGACGATCGGCACAATGCCGTTGCGCATGCAGTTGGACTGGAAAATCTCGCCGAAGCTGGAGGAGATAACGGTCCGGACGCCAAGGCCGAGGAGCGCCCAGACGGCCTGTTCGCGGCTTGAGCCCGACCCAAAATTGGCACCGGCAATGATCACGGGGGCATCGGCAAAGCGCGGATCGTTGAGGACGTAACCTGCGACCTTATGGCCGTCGCTGGCAAAGCGGCGGTCATGGAAGGCATAATCACCGAGGCCCGCCTTCGCCGTGATCAGCAGGAAACGCGCGGGGAAGATGATATCGGTATCGATATTGTCCTCGCGCATGGCTGCGGCGCGGCCCGATACGGTGGTGAAGGGCTGGGCAGGCATCAGGCAAGGCTCCTTGCATCGACGAGATGACCGGTCACGGCAGCGGCAGCAGCCATGGCCGGGCTGACCAGGTGGGTGCGACCACCCGGACCTTGCCGTCCTTCGAAGTTGCGGTTTGACGTGCTGGCACAGCGCTGGCCGGCAGAAAGGCGATCGTCGTTCATCGCCACGCACATCGAGCACCCGGCAAAGCGCCATTCGAACCCGGCCTCGAGGAAAACGCGGTCAAGCCCTTCGGCCTCGGCCTGCGCCCGAGTGGCGGCGCTGCCTGGGACCACGATGGCCTTCACCCCTTGCGCGACCTTGCGTCCCTGCGCAATCGCCGCGGCGCTGCGCAAATCCTCGATCCTGCCGTTGGTGCACGATCCGATGAACACGTGATCGATGGCGATATCGGCAAGGCTCTGTCCCGGAACGAGGCCCATGTAGTCGAGCGCCTTCTCGGTTTCGCGGCGCTCTATGGGATCGGCAATACTCGCAGGATCCGGCACGGCCGAGCCGATCGGCAGGGTCTGGTTCGGGCTGGTGCCCCAGCTGACCTGCGGGGCAATGTCATCAAGATCGAGAGTGACGACCATGTCATAGATTGCGCCATTGTCCGCCGGCAGCGTGCGCCACGATTCAAGCGCGAGCTCCCACATCAAGCCAACAGGGGCCAGACGGCGGCCCTTGATGAAGGCAAATGTCGTCTCGTCCGGAGCGACGAGGCCGATACGGCTGCCGGCTTCGATAGTCATGTTGCACAGCGTCATGCGCTGCGCCATCGACATCGCCGATACGGCAGCGCCGGTATATTCCACGGCATAGCCGACTGCGCCGTGCGCGCCGATCTTCGCGATCAGGGCCAGCGCCACGTCCTTGGCATCGACCCCCGGGCCAAGGCGTCCGACGAGTTCGACTTTCATCGTCCGCGCCCGGGTTTGCGGGAGAACCTGCGCGGCCATGACGGTGCCTTGCTCGCTTGCGCCGATGCCGAACGCCAGTGCACCGAACGCACCGTGGGTGGTGGTGTGGCTGTCACCGCAGACGATCGTCGTGCCCGGCAGGGTGAAGCCCGTCTCTGGCCCGATCACGTGGACGATCCCCTGCTCAGCCCCGTCGAGTGGTGCATAGGGAATGCCGAACTCATGGACGTTGGCTTCAAGTTCGGCGACCTGGCTGCGTGCCAGCGGATCGGCAATTTCGCCCTGTCGCGCGCGGGTCGGCACTGCGTGGTCAGCCACGGCCAGGTGAGTCTCCGGGCGCCGGAGCTTTCGCCCGGCCTCTCGCATGGCGACGAAGGCCTGCGGACTGCTGACCTCGTGCAGGATCTGGCGATCGATGTAGAGCAGCGACGCGCCACCGGGCAGTTCGGCCACGACGTGACTGTCCCAGAGCTTGTCGTAAAGGGTGCGGGGCTTGGTCATGTCCATGCACTATGTGAGGGCACCGCAGCTTTGGCTGCTGCGGGCTGATTTAACCGAAGCGCGAATAGGCGTAATCAGGGCGCGGTGGTTTCAGCAGGCAGGTTGGGCGTCGCTGCCTCGATGTAGGCAGCAATCAACTGGGCAATGCGTTCGGGAACCTCCAGTGGAGGATAGTGACCGACATCCGGCATCGACACCCGGGAAATCTGGGCGTTGGAGAGATACCGGCCGATCGCGTTCAACGCGGATTCCGGCAGCAAGGGATCGGCCGTTCCCCAGAGCAGCAGGACCGGCTTGCGCACCTTTGCCATCTCGATGGTTGCCTGCTTGCCATCGCCGATGCGCGCGATCAGGCCGATCAGGTTCTTTTCCGGTACGCGGCGGTAGAAATCGTAATATTCCTTCTGCGTTTGCGCCGAAATGCGCGCGGGATCGCCTGCGAAGAAGGTCAGGAAGTTGCTCCAGAAGTCCTGATCGCGAAAGCCCGTTTGCTGGGCGCGATCCATCGCTGCCTTGAGCCCCGTGCTGAGCTTGAGATGGCTCGTGTCCACCGGGTCCGAAGGGGTATTCGAAAGGATCAGGCGTTCGATCATGTCTGGCCGGCGCGCGGCCATGTACATGCCCATGGTGCCGCCGCTGGAAACGCCGGCAAACGTCACCTTGCGGACCTGCAGATGGTCGAGCAGGGCAATCGGAACATCTGTGGGAACGAGAGTCTTGAGAGACTCGTCAGTGGGGCCATCGGACAGGCCGTAGCCCGGCAGGTCGAGGCGAATGATGCGGTAGCGCGTCTTCAGCTTGGTGGCGATGACGTCCCAGGTGCGCAAAGAGCTTTCCGAGCCATGCACCATTAGCAAGGCGGGACCCTTGTGCGGACCTTCGTCCTTGTAGTGGATCTTCAGCCCACCCACCGTGAAGAAGCGGCTGTCCTTGTCGGCATAGATCCGGCGGAGTTGGTCGACGGTCAGGTAGGGCTTGGCAGCAGCAGGTTGCGTCGGGGCCGGGGAAGGCTGCGCGACCGCCACTTGCGGCGCGACAAGGCCGACCAGCATGGCGAGCGCGAAGGCCGAACGCCGGCTCGCTCCGGTTATCGACTTAAGCAAAGAATGCTGCAAAATCATGCTTCGGCTGTCCTTCCGGCGATAACGCTTAGGCCATTGGCATAAGCATTCCCATCATGCTCCATGCTATTCTCCTCATTTCAACTCCCGGGGTTTTCGGACAATCTTATCCGCCAAGCGGCTTTTGGCGTATGGCGCTATGGCTGATGCCGGGTCCACGCGGCAGTCAGATCGCATCCAAAGGAGCATCCCAGAGTCATGGCTTTCGATCTCGCGAATCTTCGCCCCGGCAACGTCGAATTTCTTGCGCGCCGTGCGCGTGGTGAAGGACTGCTGATTGGTGGCGAGTGGCGCAAGGCCGAAGGCGGCGCCGATTTTGCCACGCTCGATCCGGCGACCGGTGCCGAGACCGGGCGCATTGCTGCGGCCAGCCCGGCTGATGTCGATGCCGCCGTGGAAGCGGCTCGCGCCGCCTTGGCCGTGTGGAAGGCAACGGTTCCGGTGGAACGGGCCCGCATCCTGTGGAAGGTCGCAGACCTGATCGACGCTCATATCGACGACCTCGCCGAGCTTGAGACACTCGACCAGGGCAAGCCGCTGTTCGTGGGACGGTGGGCGGAGATCCCGGGGGCGGTCAACCAGTTCCGCTTCTTCGCCGGGCAGGCCATGGCCATCGAAGGCCACAGCCTTGAAAGCTCGATCAATTATCAGCCCGCCGGTCGGCAGATGCGCACTTGGACAGTGCGTGAGCCGGTCGGCGTGGTGGCGGCGATCGTGCCGTGGAATTCCCCCCTGGTGCTGACCGCCATGAAACTCGCACCCGCCCTGGCAGCGGGCTGCACCGTCGTGCTCAAGCCGGCCGAGGATACCTCGCTTACCGCCTTGCGCCTTGGCGAACTGATGGTCGAGGCTGGCGTGCCCGCCGGTGTGCTCAACGTCGTTACCGGCCTTGGCGGACAGACCGGCGCAACGCTGGCTGCGCATCCCCATGTCGACAAGATCGCCTTTACCGGATCGACCGCGACGGGACGCGCCGTGCTCGATGCGGCCAAGACGAACTTCAAGCGCGTCACGCTGGAGCTTGGTGGCAAGTCGCCTTCGATCGTTTTCCCCGATGCCGACATGGCCATCACCGTGCCGGGCGTGGCCAATGCGATCTTCTTCAACGGCGGGCAGGTGTGTATCGCCGGTTCGCGGCTCTACGTGCACCGCTCGGTCCACGATCAGGTTGTCGAAGGCGTCGCGGCCTATGCCAAGGGGCTGAAGATCGGCCATGGCCTGCTGCAGGACACGCAGATGGGGCCGGTCGTCTCGGCCCGCCATGCCGAGCGCGTCGAGGGCTTCCTCCAGCGCGCGAAGGGCGAAGGCGCGACGATGCTGACCGGTGGCGAGCGTACCGGCGATGCCGGCACCTTCATTACCCCGACCGTGGTGGTTGACGTGAAGCCCGACATGGAAATCGTGCGCGAAGAAGTGTTCGGACCGGTTCTTGTCGTCCAGTCGTTCGATGACGAGGAAGAGGTCATCGCCGCCGCCAATGCCAGCGATTATGGCCTTGCTGCCAGCGTCTGGACCGAGAGCCTCTCTACCGCGCACCGCATGTCTGCCGACATCCGCGCCGGCACGGTCTGGATCAATTGCCACGCCATGTATGATGCCTCGCTTGCCATTGGCGGGGTGAAGCAATCGGGCTGGGGCCGCGACAGCGGGCGACAGGCGATGGACAACTACCTCGAATGGAAGACGGTCTGCGCCTGCGTCTGACGCCTCACCCTCTCCCCAGAACACCCGGATCCCAGCCATGAACGCCAGCCTCGCCGCAAATTCCACCATGCCCGACGAGGTGCCGACCGGCGTCGTCCTGCGCTATGGCGTGGGCCAGTTGGGCGCGCAGGTGTTCCGCGATACACCAGCGGTGCTGCTGCCGCTGTTCATGACGACCATGCTGGGCGTGCCGGCGTGGCTTGCGGGACTTGTGGTGCTGCTGCCCAAGCTCTGGCTGATCGTCTGCGATCCGTTGGTCGGGGCCTGGTCGGACCGGATGAAGACGGCAATTGGCCGCACGCCCTTTCTGATCGCCGGAGCGGTCGGCACGACGCTGGGCTTCATCGCGCTCTTCACCTTCACTGAATACCCAAGCCCGTATATCGCCGCTGCAGCGATCTGCGCCCTGTTCTTCCTCGCCTCGACTGCGTTCAGCGTCTACTCTGTGCCGTACCTGGCCATTGCAGCAGAGCTTTCCAGCGATCCGCACCAGCGCAACCGCATCATGGTGCTGCGCATGTTCTTCGCAACGCTCGGCGTGCTCGTCGGCGTGGGCCTTGCCCAGCCGGTCATCGAGCATTTCGGCGGCGGCGCTGCCGGTTGGCACGCGATGAGCTGGATCTTCGGCGGGTTGTGCTTCGCTTCGATGCTCACGACGGCAAGCGGACTGCGCCGCGTGCCGCTGATCAATGCCGGCTCAGTGCCCGGATCACTGCTTGACCAGTTGCGCACTGTTGCCGCCAACAAGCCCTATCTCGTTCTCCTTGCCACGACCTTCGTTTCGAACACCGGGCAGGCGGCGAGCTACACCGTCATCGGGTTCGTGTTTCTCTATGTGGTTCAGGCGATCTGGCTGATTCCGATCTTCATCCTGTGCATGTCTGCCACCAGCCTTGCTTCGCAGCCGCTGTGGCTCTGGTTGCCAAGGCGCATTGGCAAACCGCGCGCCTATGTTCTTGCCGCGACCATCTGGGCAGCGGTGACGATCACCTGGCTTTGGGTCGGCAAGGGCGGGGTCGATGTTGCCACGCTACCGGGCGGGCAGCCGGTCAATACCCAGCATCTGCTGATCCTGCTGCGCGCGGTGATCATTGGCGCGTTCAACGGCGGGTTCATCCTGCTTGCCCTGTCGATGATGACCGATACGGTCGACTATCAGCGCCGCATGCAAGGGGTGGCAAACGAAGGCGTCTTTGCCGGGCTGTTTTCCGCCACGGAGAAGCTGGCATTTGCGCTGGGCCCGGTCATCGCCGGGATCGTGATGAGCGCGTTCGGTTTCGTCTCGTCCACTGGTGGTGCCGCCGCGCAGAGCGAAAGCGCGCTTACCGGCATCATCCTGCTTTACAGTGCAATCCCTGCCACCTTGCAGGTGATCGCCCTGTTGATCTTCAGCCGTTATCGCTTGCCTGACGCCTGACAGAAAGGGGGCCGGGCCATGTCTTTCCGGGAGGGTGTGGAACGGCATGGCCCGGTCTGCGCGGCGACGTGTGGTGGGTAGGTCGACCGCGCGAGGGAAGTTCGATCAGAAGCGGAAACGGACGCCCGCGCGATAGATCCGGCCGAGCCCGTCATAGAGCGCGGGGTTGGAGAAGATGTTGGTCTTCGCCGGGGCATTGTCGAACACGTTGTCGACCTTTGCGTAGGCGACGATTTCCTTGGTGATGTTCACGCTGCCGCCGATGTCGAGGTAGAAGGCTCCTGGCAGGAAGTTCTGGTCGATCGTCGGGCGCTGCGAGGTAGAAGCCGGGCAGGTGCCCGCCGAGCAGACCACGTACTGGTTGCCGATCACGCCATCGCTGAACCAGCGCTCCTGCACCAGAAGCGAGAACTTGTCATTCTCGTAGCTCTGGATCAGCAGGAACTTCCAGTCCGGCGTCGCACCGTTGTTGTTGCCTGCTGTATCGACCGGAAGCGTGCCCGGAAGGCCGGTGTCGGTGATGAACTTGATCACGTGCGTGGCAAGGCCGCGGAAGGTGAAGCTGCCGGGCAGGCCCAGCGGCTGCTGCCAGCGGTACGAAGCTTCGATGTCAAACCCGCTGGTGTTGATCGAGGCGAGGTTGAACGCCTGCACGTTGATGAAGTTGGGACCGTTCGTATTGCTCAGGTTGAAGGCGCTGCAGGTGGAGAGCAGCACCTTCTGGAAGCAGAGCTGGACGATATCGTTGGCGCCGAGGCTCGAGATCACGTCCTTGATCTTGATCTGGTACCAGTCGAACGAGACGTTGAGGCCGGGCAGCCAAGAAGGGTTGGCGAGCGCGATTCCGGCCGTGTTGTTGCGGGCAAACTCCGGCGTCAGCGCGGTGTTGCCGATGGTGTTCTGGATCGCCAGCACGTTCGAATTGGTGAACGGATCGAAGAAATTGGGCAGCGTCGTGGTGACGGGCGCTGCGAACAGTTCCGAAAGGTTCGGCGCGCGCACATCGCGCGACATCACACCACGAACGCGCAGCCCGTCGACGGGCAGGTCCCAGGTGCCGCCGACCTTCCACGCCCAGACCGTGCCCGAGGTGCTGTAATCGGTCACGCGGCCAGCGGCGTTGATGTTGAGCTTGCCGGTGCTGTCCGAATTGAGGATCGGCACGTCGACTTCGAGATAGGCTTCCTTGACTGTGTAGGTGCCGTTGCCGTTCTTGTAATTGCCTGCATACCAGTTGTTGCCGCCCTGGATGAGCAGCGGGTCGGCCGGGTAGTCGCCCCCCGCCGGCGTGTTGGCGAAGCCCGCGCCGTAAGGGTCGGCGGTCACGCGGTAATGCTCGCGCCGCCATTCACCGCCGAAGGCAACGGAAAGCGGGCCGGCCCACAGTTCGACCGGCGAGCCCGAGAAGTTGATGCTGGCCACGTCCTGTGTCTGGCGCGTGCGCTGGTAGGGCCCGGCTTCGGGCATTATGTAGTTCCGGGCAGCTTCCGAAGCCTTGTCGCCGAAGATGTTCAGCGGCACGCAGCCATTGGCCCGGGCGACCGGATTGCGGCATACGATCACGCCGTTTTCGAGTACTGCGTCAATCGCGTTGTTGAAGCGGTTGCTGAGCAGGATGTTGTCGACGTCGATGCGGGTGCGATTGACGCCGTGCTCGTAGTAGGTGTCGTAAGTCCACTCGGTGCCGCCGATCTCGGCTGCGCCCTTGGCGCCGATCACCGCGCGCACCTGCTCGCGATCGGTATGCACCTGGGTGTTGCCAAGCGAGGCATTGCTGGTGCCGAAGCGGAAGCTGGTGATCCCGGCGTTGGCGCAGGCAGCGGCGATGCTTCCCGGCAGGAACGGATTGGAGCACTGGATCGTCAGGCCCGGGCGGTTCTGGCCATTGACCGGCTGGTTCTGCGTTTTCACCCGGCCATAGTTGAACGTGGCGTAGACTTCGCTGCCCGGCGTGAACTCGAAACCGACGCGACCATAGCCGTTGTAGCGATCTATCCGAGACTTGAGCGAGCGGCCCGCATCGACGTTGCCGGTCAGGTCACCTCCAAGGCAGAAGCCGGGGAAGCAGCCGCTGATGTTTCCAGCCGCATCCTTGGCAGGAACGCCATTAGAACCGTACTGGAACTGGAACGGATTGCCCGCGGCGTCGAACGCAATGCCCTGCAGCGGACCTGCCGTGATCAGGCCGTACTTGGTGAAGGTGGTCGATTGCGCGAAGTCGCGCACGAGGAACTGCGGCGAACCGTCGTTGAGCACGCCGCGGTTGATCAGCGTGGTCTGCTTGAACCAGTCGCGCCCGTTGGCAAGGCCGATGCCCCATTCGCCGCCGCCGACGCCACCTTCATGCGAGTATTCGACGTTGCCGATCACGCGCAGGCGGTCGTCCGCAAAGGCGGTGCCGAACGCGAGCTGGGCCACGGCCTGCTCATCATCGCCGTAGTTGGTGATGCCGCCCTGTATATTGCCCTTGATGCCCTTGAAACGGGTGTCGGTGACGAAGTTGACCACGCCGCCAACCGCGTCCGAACCATAGGATGCCGAGGCACCACCATTCACCACGTCGACACGCTGCGTGAGAAGCTGCGGGAACAGGCTGATGTCGGGCACGCCCGTCACGTTGGCGCCGACGACGCGCTGGCCGTCGAGCAGGGTAAGCGTCCGGATCGTGCCGACTCCGCGAAGCGAGAAGGAACTCAGTCCCTGCGCGCCGCTTGAGGTGCTGAAGGTGTTGACCTGCGTGCCGCTCGACCCCTGCAGCGAGGGAAGCTGCGAGATAGTGGTGAAGATGTTGGGCTGGGCGTTTGCGGCGATCTGCTCGCTCCCGATCACCGTCGTCGGCGTCGGCGCGGTGAAGCCGCTGGTGTTGATGCGCGACCCGGTCACGATGATCTCTGCCGCGCTGGGCCTGTCGTCAGCTTGATCCGCATCTTCGGCGGCGACGGAAGGCGCAGCCGCGTCCTGGGCGCTGGCCGCGATCGGTGCAAGCGCGGCTATCGCCACGACCCCAAGCGATGCGCCTTGCAGCAGCAGGCGACGACAATCCAGCAAGTTCAACAGCATCCCACTCCTCCACATAGAATTTCGTGTGCTCCGCATCGGATCGTGCGGCGTTTTTCACTGACAAATATGATCGGGAGGGTTTCCGCCGGTAACTGCCGGTCACCGCGCCGACGCTCCTGGAAGCGTCTGCGCTGCGAGTCGGTGGTTAGGCTTTTCCTCCCCGATCCTTGATGTTCCGGGGCTTTACTAAGCGGAATTCCCCGATTAGTGGTAACGTTAACGCATTTTTCTCTAGGTCGCGAATCCTCTCTTGTCCATAGTCTGACAAATTGGCATTGCCTCCGCAGTAGCAGAAATGCCTGCACATGATCGTTCGGCGCCGTCGGCCGAAAAATCGTGTTTTAGGAGATACTTGGTTGCCAGGCTTGAGGATGACCCGAATCCGGTGGACGATCATTGCGCTTTTCGTCGGCGCGATGGTTCTGAACTATCTGGCGCGCTCGGTCCTTGGCGTCGCTGCGCCGGTCGTGCTGGAAGAGCAGGGCATAACCAGCGAACAATATGGCTGGATCACCGGTGCCTTCCAGCTTGGCATCATGCTTCAGCCGTTGGCCGGATATTTCCTCGACAGCGTCGGCCTGCGCGTCGGCTTCGCGATCTGCGCAGCGGCGTGGTCGCTCATCACCATGGCCCACGTCTTCGCCTCCGGCTGGTTGAGCTTCGCGGCCTTGCGCGGGCTGCTGGGCCTTGCCGAAGGATCGGCGCAGCCGGCAGGGCAGAAACTCGTCGCCACCTGGTTTCCGGCGCGTGAGCGGGGTACGGCCGGCGGCATCTACAACATCGGTGCATCGTTCGGCGCCGTCTTGGCCCCGCCGCTGGTGGCGTGGGCCGTGCTGGCTTACTCCTGGCGTGCGGCTTTCGTGGTGGCCGGCGGCTTCGGGCTGCTGTGGGTCATGCTGTGGCTGTTCTGGTATCAGAGTCCCGACCGGCACCGTCACATCGCAGAGAATGAGCGGGAACTGATCGCCAGCGGGCAGGAAGCACATCTCGCCGCCACCGAGCGACGCCCCTCGATCCTGCAGATCCTGCGCCGCCGCAACCTCTGGGGCATCGCCCTGCCGCGGCTGCTGGCTGATCCTGTCTGGGGCATGCTGTCATTTTGGATGCCGCTTTACCTTGCGCGGGTTCACCGTTTCGACCTGACGCAGATCGCCATCTTTGCCTGGCTGCCATTCCTTGCCGCCGACCTTGGCTGCCTGTTCGGCCCGGCGGTGGCGTCAGCGCTCAACCGGCGCGGCGTCGACCTTGTCGATGCGCGGCGTTTCTCTTTTACGCTGGGCGCAGTGATGATGACCGGCATGGCCTTCGTCGGCATGGTCAGCAGCCCTTACGTTGCCATTGCGCTGCTCTGCCTTGGCGGATTTGCCCACCAGACGCTGTCGGTCACTGTCATCACCATGGCGTCTGACCTGTTCCGCCGCAACGAAGTGGCCACCGCCGCCAGCCTGGCGGGCCTTGCCGCCAATCTCGGCGTTCTGATCTTCTCGCTCCTGCTTGGCGGGCTGGTCGACCGCGTCGGCTATGAACCCTTTTTCATCGTTCTGGGCTTGCTCGACCTTTTCGGCGCGGCCCTCCTCTGGACCCTGGTGCGAAAGCCCGCATGACCCATTTCGCCAATCCTGTTCTCCGTGGCTTCAACCCCGATCCTTCGATCGCCAGGGTAGGCGACGACTTCTACATCGCGACGTCGACCTTCGAATGGTATCCGGGAGTGCAAATCCACCACAGCCGCGATCTTGTTCATTGGAGAACCGCGGCACGCCCGTTGCACCGGCCCAGCCAGCTCGACATGCGCGGCGATCCCGATTCCTGCGGTGTTTGGGCGCCCGACCTCACTCATGCGCATGGCCGGTTTTGGCTGATGTTCACCGATGTGAAGCGCTATGGACAGACCACCGTCAGCGGTGCCACCGGCGCGTCCCTACGAGACTTTCACAACTATCTCGTCACCGCGAGAGAGATCGATGGCGAGTGGTCCGATCCGGTTCACCTCAACAGCAGCGGGTTTGATCCCTCATTGTTTCACGATGACGACGGGCGGACGTGGCTGGTGAACCTGCTGTGGGACCATCGCCCCGGCCGCAGCCGGTTCGGCGGCATCATGGTGCAGGAGCTCGATCGCCAGACGATGCGCCTTGTTGGCAAGCGCCGTCTTGTCTTTGGGGGAACCGAGCGCGGCTTTACAGAGGCCCCCCACATCTACAAGCGCAATGGCTGGTATTACATCCTCGTGGCCGAGGGCGGTACGGGCTGGGACCATGCTGTGGTCATGGCCCGGTCGCGTGATCTGTTCGGGCCCTACGAAGTCCATCCCGATGGTGCCGTGCTGACCTCGGCCGGGCGCCGGGAGGGTAATCTGACGCGTGCCGGTCATGGCGATCTTATCGATCTGCCAGATGGCAGCACCTGGATCGCCTATCTCTGCGGTCGCCCCTTGCCGGGTCACGAACGCTGCGTTCTCGGGCGTGAAACCGCGGTCCAGCCGATGGTTTGGGGCGACGATGGCTGGCTGCGGACCGTCGCGGGCGACGGCGCGCCCGACCCGGCACCGCCGCTCCCGCCGTTGCAGGCCGCCCCCGAGATCGCCGATGCAGACTGGGATGGCACCTTTGAGGCAGGGTGCCTGCCGCTGCCTCTGCAATGGCTCCGGACTCCCCGGCCTGAGCGCCTGTTCAGCCTTTCGGCGCGACCGGGCTGGCTGCGGCTCTATGGTCGAGAGACGGTAGGCAGCTTCTTCGAGCAGGCGCTCGTCGCGCGCCGGCAGGAGCATTTCGCGTACGAAGCCAGCACGATGCTCGAGTTCGATCCACAGGATTTCCAGCAGTCCGCCGGACTCATCTGCTATTACAACAGCACAAAGTTTCACTACCTCAACGTTACCGTCGAAGGGGAGCGCCGCCAGTTGCAGGTGCTTTCCGCAGTGCCAAACGAGGAGACGGCTGCCTATGTCGTCGCCGAAGAGCTGCCCGATGGTCCGATCGAGCTGCGGGTCGAGGTTTCGGGGCCTGATCTTCGCTTCAGCTGGCGTTGCGGAGATGACGGGTGGATCGAGTGGCCGCATGTACTGGATGCCAGCGTGCTGTCGGACGAAGTATCGCTGCCAGGCCTGCCCAACTTCACCGGAACGTTTGTCGGCGTTGCTGCGCAGGATTTGTCGGGTGACGGCGCCCATGCCGACTTCCACTTCCTGCGATACCGCGGGAACGACCTTTCCTGACCAAGGCATTTGCCAGGTATCGTTATTGCCAATCTGTGTTAACGTACAACCACGTTCGAACAAGGATATGTCTGATTTAATATGAAGCAGGGCAGGGGCCGGGGCCAGGACCAGAGTGGCGATAGCGAACGCCAGCAGCGCGGCGCCACCGTGATCGATGTGGCCGCACGCGCCGGTGTCTCGGCGATGACCGTGTCGCGCGTCATCAACGGGCAGGGCAGGGTAAAGGCCGAAACGCGCGAGGCGGTGGAGAGAGCGATCGCTGAACTCGCCTATGTTCCAAATGTTGCCGCCCGCAGCCTCGTCAGGTCGACAGAACTGCGCATCGGCGTAGTCTATTCCAACCCCAGTGCCACTTTCATGAGCGATTTCCTGACAGGGGTTTATGAGGAGGCATCGGCGCGGGGGGCGCGGCTTATCCTGGTCAAAGGCGAGGGCGGCCAACCGCCATCCGAGGAATCGCTGCGCGAACTGGTCCGGTCTGGCGTGCTTGGTGTGCTGGTTACCCCTCCGCTGGGGGAATCGCCCCGCGTCTTGCGCATCCTTGGTGAGGCAGGACTGCCTATCGCCGCGGTGGGTGCCTATGGCACGACCGGCGTGATCCGCGTTCGCATTGACGACCGCAAGGCCGCCTGTGAAATCACGCGTCTGCTGATCGGCCTCGGCCATCGCCGCATCGGCTTCATCCTCGGCAACCCTGACCAGTCGGCCAGCGCCGAGCGCATGGCCGGATTTCACGACGCGGTGCGCGAGGTCGACGGCGTGGAAACGATGGTGGTCGCAGGCGACTACCGGTACGAATCCGGTCTCATCGCCGGCGAACAATTGCTAGGAAGCGACAACCCGCCCACCGCCATCTTCGCCAGCAACGACGAGATGGCTGCCGCTGTCGTTTCGGTGGCGCACCGCCGCCAATTGCACGTGCCGGATGAACTCACCGTCGTCGGCTTCGACGATACCACCGCCGCTGTCATGCTGTGGCCGCCGCTCACCACCGTGCATCAGCCCGTCCATCGCCTCGCCAAGGAGGCGCTGGGCCTGCTGGTACAGAAGATTGCGTCAGGCGGGGAGAGGGCCGCCGAGGGGCGCGACGTCATTCTCGATCACGAGATCATCGTTCGCCAATCGAGCGCCCCACCAGCCTAGCGCCGGTTCAGCCCGCGGATCAGTGCGTTTGGCAGAAACGCATTGTCCCATTCCGCGCTGCCGTCCTTGGGTGCAGGAGGCGTCGGCCCCACTCGCAGGGTGATCAGCCGATACTTCGGACTGATCGCCACGATCTGGTTCGAGTTGCCATCGAACAGGTACAGCTCAGGATCAAGATAGGGTTCGGAATGAAGCACCTGTGGCCCCAATGTCCCCGGAGCGCCAAAGCCACGACGCTGGTGGTAGGGTTCACCGATCCAGATGCCGAGGCCGAAGTTGGGATTCTGGACCGTGCCCTTGCGCATTTCGGCAACATAACCCTTTCGTAGCAGGCGCTTGTTTTGCCACTTGCCATCGTCGAGCAGAAGCACGGCCAGGCGCAGGTAGGTGTCGGCCGGCAGATAGGTGCAGCAGCCGGAATGGGCGAGGCCGCCGGGTTTGCCGACCCATATCCTGCCACCTTGCGCGCCCAGGGGGCGTAGCACTTCGCGGCTGAGGAAATCGCCATAGCGCTGCCCGGTCGCGCCTTCGATCACCATCGCAATCAGGTCGCTTGGCGCATTGGCATAGGAATAGCGCGTGCCCGGCTCATACGGCATCGGGTAGCTCTCGATGATCCGCTGGCCAAAATCGGTGTCGAGCAGGGCGGAGTTGTAGGGATGCGCAGGGTCGGTGCTGAAGCCTTGGTCGAGCATGCCTGAACGCATGTCGAGCAGGTAGCGGATGGTGATTTTCGCTTTCGGCGTACCTTTTGCCGAAGGTATGAAATCGGCAATGGACTGGTCGAGCGAGCGTATTCTTCCCAAGGCAATGGCACGGCCGACCGCAATGGCGGTCAGCGGTTTTGACAGCGACTTTGATACCAACGGCGTCCGGGCATCCACGCCCTTGCCGTACCATTCGCTCTCTATCCGGCCATCGCGCCAAACGATGAAGGCGCTGCTGTTCATCGCCTGCGCATAGGCCCGCGCCCGCTCGAGAGCTTCGGGCGCAATGCCGCTCTGCTTCGCGTTTGCCTTTGCCAACGGCTGCCAGTGGCTGGTCCCGGCGAGGGGTTCCATCGGGGCATAGGGAAAGTTGCCCGGGTCCTTGATGAATGTAGCAAGCCGCTCATCGAAGATTGCGCGCGGGTTTGACCAGTCAGGCTGTGCCACTGCATTTGTGCACGTAATGGCGAGGAAGAGAGCGGTTTGCGCAGTGCGCAGCGCAATACGAGTTGGTTTCATGGCCATTCCCCAATTTGCGGCCTGGTCCTTGGCGTTTCTGCGCCAGTGGCCGCGCCTGCAGTTCTCCGATTTTCTGCGCGAATGTGCGCGATCTCCATCGCTTGCCCCGCTTTATCACCGCAAGGCGGATAGTTTGCTGGCTTTCGCAACCTCTCGAAGCGGCCCGGTCCATACCCCGTACCAGAAGTTAGATTGGAGTCCGCTGGATATGACAGGGGTTGAACGGTGCCAGGTGGCGATTGTCGGAGCTGGTCCCGTCGGGACGGTTCTGGCCACGCTGCTGGCCCAGGCGGGGGTTGATGTGGTCGTGCTCGAATCGGGCGAGGACTGCGCGCAGGATTTGCGCGCATCCACGTTCCACCCGCCGACGCTCGAAATGCTCGATACCATCGGCATTACGCCGATGTTGCTGGAAAAGGGCCTGAAGGCGCCCGTCTATCACTGGCGTGATCGCACCACTGGCGAAGTGATCGATTTCGACCTCAGCGAGATCGACGACGTGACCCGCTATCCCTTCCGCATCCAGTGCGAACAGTATCATTTGTCTCGCGCGCTGGCTGGCGGTCTGGAAAAGTACTCTAACGCCAAGATGCACTTCAGCACGCGCCTGCTGACATTCAAGCAGGACGAAAGCGGCGTCGATCTGTGGGCCGAAACGCCCTACGGCATCAATCGCCTGCGTGCCGATTATCTGGTCGGCGCCGATGGTGCCAACTCGATCGTGCGCAAATGGCTTGGGATCGAGTTCGACGGGTTTACCTATCCCGAACGCTTCCTGTGCCTCTCGACCGACCTTGAACTGGCCGATCACCTGCCGAACCTTGCGCTGGTGAACTACGTGTCGGATCCGAAGGAGTGGCTGGTGCTGCTGCGCGTGCCTTCGCTCTGGCGTGTGCTGGTTCCAACCGATGGCTCGCTCAGCGACGAAGAGCTGCGTTCCGACAGGATCAAGAACGGCATCTTTGACCGCCTCGTCGGTGATGGCGCCGCGGTGAAGACAGAGCATCGCACACTGTACCGTGTCCACCAGCGCGTGGCCAAGTCGTTCCGCGAGGGCCGCGTCATGCTGGTCGGCGATGCCGCGCACCTCAACAATCCGCTTGGCGGCTTCGGCATGAACTCGGGCGTCCACGATGCCTTCAACCTGTTCGAGAAGCTCGAGCCGGTGCTGAAGGGCAAGGCGGCGATGGAGCCAAGCCTTGCGCTCTACGATCGCCAACGCCGCGAGGTGACGCACAGCTTCACCCAGATGCAGACCAAGGAAAACATGGCCTTCATCAAGGGCGGACAGGACGGAGCGCACGAAGCGCGCCGTGCCAAGATGCTGGAAATCAAGAACAACGACGAAACCCGCCGCAACTATCTGATGCGGCAAGCCATGTTCGATAGCCTCGCCCAGGCGGCTGCGATCGTATGATGCGAAGCAGCGTTGCGGTGGTGGGACTGCGGCGCGGCTTTTTCCGGAGACAAATCCAATGGTTGACGTCCAGGGTTACCGCGCCTGTCTCGGCGTGATTGCCCCTTCCACCAACACCACCGTCCAGCCCGATATGGAGCGCATGCGCCCCGCCGGCGTGACCAACCACTTCTCGCGCATTTTCGTGGAAGACCCGGTTGCCCTCTCAAACGAGGATTTCATTGCCGGCACGACGGCGATTGCCGAAAACACGATGGATGCGGTGCGCTCGGCGATGACGCTGCGTCCCGAGTATCTGGTGCTCGGCATGTCGGCGATCACGTTCTACGGCGGGGTCGAAGGTGGCAAGAAGTTCAAGGCCGAGGTTGAGGAACTCGCCGGCGTCGGCGCATCGACCGGATCGGAATCGGTGGCGGCAGCGCTTCATGCCTACGGCAACGTCAAGACCGTCAGCTTTGTCTCGCCCTATTACCCCGTCGCCAACGCTGAGGTACGCCGTTTCCTTGAGGAATCCGGCTTTTCGGTGGTGCGCGACGTGCCCCTGCAGTGCAAGCGGTGGACCGACATCGCCAAGGTAACGCCGCAGCGTTTGCGTGAAGTGATCGACCATCTCAACGGTAGCGATGTCGATGCAATCGTGCAGGTCGGCACCAACCTTTCGATGGTCAGCCTTGCTGCCGAATACGAGCTCAAGCTGGACAAGCCGGTGATCGCGATCAACACCGCAACGTATTGGCATGCGTTGCGTACGCTCGGCATTACCGACCGGATCGAAGGCCTCGGAAGACTCCTCTCCGAGTTCTGAGGCCACGGGTGCGCGCGCGGTTCTCCCTCTGCAGACGCGCACCCTCAACGCCTTTGGCGGTTGACCTTCACCGAGGCTGGCCGCCGCTGCGCGTCCAGTGCGATCACGAGTTCCGCCCGAGCCGGCATTTCATCGAGAATGTGCCGTGTGATCCGTTCGTAGTACATCACGAAACGGTCGATCGCGTTTCGGTCCATCAAGCCTGAAACGTCACGGCCTTCGCTGGCCAGAGCGCGGCGCAGGGTCTCCTCCTGCTCCAGACGCCACTCGGCCACGACCTCGAAGCCGGGGGCCTGCAGCAGCACCAGCATGTCGAACTTCGAGAAGAACGCCTGATACTGTCCAGCGAGGCAGTCGTTCACGTGGCTCCGCCAGACCGCATCCGGGTCTTCGTCCCGTTCCAGCGCGTTGATGGGAGCGCTGAGCAGGCCGACTTCCTGCGGCCGCGCCCCGATGCACCAGCCTTCGAACAGGACGATATCGACGGGGGTGTCTACCATCCGCCAGTCCTCGTGCGGAACCTGGTCGTCCTTCGCCTTGTCAAAAGCCGGCAAGGCCAGGGATCCCGTCCCGCCAAGCGCATCGAGAATGCGGATGCCTGCTGCAATGTCATGCGTGCCCGGAACGCCCCGCACCGCAAAGAGCGGATGGACCATCTCAGCCAGTCGCTGCCGGCCGGCCTTGGGCAGATAGAGATCATCGAGCGACAGCGTTACCGTTTGTAGGCCGTCTTGCTCCATGCGCTCGGCCAGCAGGCGAGTGGTCCACGTTTTGCCGCAACCTTGCGCTCCGCAGATGCCGACCGCGAAGGGACCTTTGCGGTCTTGCGAAAGTCGATCAAGGATCGCTTCTGCCAGAATCTCGACGGTGCTTGTCATGCGGTGTCCTCAAGATGGACACCGATTATCAGGCGCGCCCAACAGCGCCGCAACCTAGAACCGCAGGATCGGCTTTACCACGCGTCCCGATTCTGCAGCCGCAAACGCCTCGGATATTTCGTCGAACCTGAACCATTCGACGAGGCGGTCGAACGGGAAGCGACCTGCGCGGTGGTATTCGATGAGTTCAGGGATGAAGGTTTGGGGATCGGCGCTGCCTTCGACAACGCCGCGGATCACGCGGCCCGCGCTCATGACGTGGGTGGTGTCGGCCCGCACTTCTGTGCCGGGGGCATAGGCGCCGACCAGCGCGATTTCGCCTCGCGGCGCGAGGGCAAGGATCGCAGCGTTCACCAGCGAGGCAATGCCCGTGGTATCGATGATATAGTCGAACCCTGCCGGACAGCCCGCTTCCGCCGCCAGCGCCGTGAAGTCATCACCGCTCCGCAAGACGTGGGTCGCGCCCAGTTCAATGGCGAGGTCCAGCCGCGCTGGATTGACGTCTATCGCCGCAATCGTTCCTGCGCCGGCGATGCCCGCTGCCATGACCGCAGACAGGCCAACCGCGCCCACTCCGATCACCGCGACGCTGGATCCTGCGCGCACGCGGCAGGCGTTGAGCACCGCGCCCGCGCCGGTCTGGATGCCGCAGCCCAAGGGGCCGAGCAGCTCGATCGGCAGATCCTCGGACACCTTCACCGCATTGCGCCGGTTGACCACGGCATGCGTTGCGAATGATGATTGGCCGAAGACATGGCTATGCACCGGTGCGCCACCTGCGTCGGTCAGCGCGGTAGAGCCATCGGTGCGCGCACCGAAGAAATTCAGCGGTACCCATGAATGGCAATAGGCGGGCGCCTTCTCGTCGCAGCTGGGGCAATCGCTGCAGAACATGAAGCTCAGCACGACATGATCGCCCACCATGAGATCGGACACGTCGCTGCCCACCGCCCGGACGACGCCCGAACCCTCATGACCCAGCACCACGGGAAGCGGCACTGGCAGGTGCCCGTCGCGCATAACCATATCCGTATGACAGATGCCTACGCCGCGCATTTCGACGAGCACTTCGTCGGCGCGCGGAGCGTCAATGGTGACAGTCTCGATCCTTGGCGCTGCGCCCGCAGTGCGCAGGACTGCGGCGTTGCCGGTGGTCATGTCGGATTTCCTGTGAATGGCAAAAGCGATGGAGGCGAAGCCCTGTCCACGGTTCGGATTTGTGGCGGGGCTTCGGACGATCAGAACTTGAAGCCGACGCGGGCGTACCATTCGCGGGGCCGGTTGTAGCTGCCGAAGTAAACCCCGGCCGCGTCGTTGGCGCCTGCCGAAACGAGGTAGCGCTCATCGGTCAGGTTCGTGCCGCCCACGGTCAGGTCCCACTTTCCGCCCGGTTCGCGGTAAGTGAGGCTGGCGTTGACGATGTCGATCGGCTGTCGGCGCAGCGGCAGATAGCGCGCCACGTCGTTCCACACCGCGCTCTTGTGCGTCCAGTCAGCCAGGAACACCATCGATCCGCCGTTGCCAAGGCCAAGCTCATAGCGCGGCGCCAGATTGGTGGACCACTTCGCGGTCTTGGGCAGCTGTCCGCCAACCACGGCACCTTCGCGCAAGCCGGGGATCGGGCCTGCCACGTCGGGGCGCAGCACGCTTGCCGAGAGCGCCGTGAAACAGGCATCGAGATAGCCGACCGAAGCGTTGATCGTCAGGCCCTTGACCGGAGCGACGATGGCTTCGAGTTCCACGCCCTTGATCCGCGCTGTGCCGGCATTGTCGATGGTGGGCGAAGTGCCGACCTGCTGGTTCAACTGGACGTTCTTGTAATTGGTCGAGAAGGCCGCGACGTTTACTTGCAGGCGACGGTCGAGCCAGGTGGACTTCACGCCAACTTCGAAGGTCTCGGCAATTTCCTCGTCGAAATCGGGCGCCACGTTACCTTGCGGGTTGGTCAGTCGCGTGGTCCAACCGCCGGTCTTGTAGCCTTCGGAATAGCTGCCATAGACCATCACGTCGTCATTGGGGTGCAGCTGCACGCCGATCTTCGGCGCGAAGTTCGAGAAGGTCTTGCGGTTCACGCCTGGCACGTAGACCCGTACCGGGTTGGTGGGATCGGGATAGGACAGCGCGGCAAAGCAGGGCGGGCCGCCCGCAGCCTGCGGCGGGGCCAGCGGGAAATCGCCGAACGGGAAGATCGTGCCCGCAGCGTTCGCGCAGCCGAACAACTTGTAGTTGCCGCCGTTCAGATCCTGCTGGCCGCCTTCGAACAGCTTCGTCTCCTTGGTGTATCGCCCGCCCAGCGTGATCCCGATCCAGTCGTTAACGCGGAAATCGACCTGGCCGAAGAAGGCGTAGTTCTTGGTGTCGAAGCTGTTGGGGCCATCCACCTGCAGCAAGCCTTCGTCGAAGGTCACGTAATCGTGCAGGTCACCGTCTTCCTTGAAGTAATAGGCGCCGGCCACGAAATTCAGCTTGCCGTCGAGAAGGTTGGACCCGAGCAATTGCACTTCCTGGCTGAACTGCTGCTGGTTCTGGCTGAAGGTCAGCTCAAGCATGGAAAGCGGCGAACCGTCGAGGTCTGACCCCGCCTTCCAGTCGGTCTTGCGGTAGCTGGTGATCGAGCGGACCATCAGGCCTTCGGCAAGGTCATACTCCAGATTCCCGGCAAAGCCCCAGGCACGCAGCTTGTTGAGCGTCGGACCGGTGGCATAGGTCTTGTCAGGATCGCCGGTGATGAAGCGCCCATCCCATGGCAGGCGATTGTTCGTGGGGTCGGCGTCGGTGTTGACGCCTGCCAGCGAACCCAGGAGGCGACCGGGGTTGACGCTGGTGCCACGCGCGCCACAGATCGCGCTGGCACCGCGTGCGGCGATCTCCGCCTGAGTCGAGCCGATGCAGAAGTTGTAGAGCCCGGCGAAGAGGAAGCCGCCGGCCGGATCGATCGGGTTGATGCCGGTTCCGGGCAGGGGGTTGGTCGGGGCAAACGGTCCCGGCGGGTCCCGGCGGGAAGGACACGCCGAGCAGCGAGTTGTTCTGCCCCGAGGAATCCTGATTGGTGTAATCACCCGAAAGCGTTGCGCGGAAGGCACCGCCATCGTCCCACCGCAGCTTGCCGCGCAGGCTCAAGTTGTTGTCCGCGCTCTGGCGCGATGACGTCGAGTAGTCCGCGTTGTTGAACGAGGTGAAAGGATCGGAATTGGCAATAGCGCGCATTTCCGCCGCGCTACCGTTGTATGGGATACGCTTCTGGAAGCCGCTGCGGCTGGTGACCGCGCCCGTCAGCGAGGCGGCAAGGCCGTCCGTCAGTGGCAGGTCCAGCGTGGCGCGTGCGCGCAGCAGGTCGAAGCTGCCGGTGGTAAGGTCACCGGTCAGGCGGAACTCCTTGCCGGGATTGTGCGTGACGATCGAGATCGCACCGCCGATGGTGTTGCGTCCGAACAGCGTGCCCTGCGGTCCCTTCAGCACCTCGATGCGCTCTACATCTGGCAGGTCCTGGTTGGCGCCGACGGTACGGGCCAGGAATACGCCGTCGAGGTAGATGCCGACGCCCGGATCGATGTTGAACGCAAAGTCGTCAGAACCGATGCCGCGGATCGTTGCGGAAAGCACGGCCGACGATCCCGAGAACGGCGTGCCACCATCAAGGTTGACGTTGGGCGCGATGCCGCTCAACGCAGAAATATCGGCAACGGCGCGCTCCTTCAGCGCAGTGCCGCCGAATGCGGAAATCGCGATCGGCACGTCCTGCACGTTCTCGACGCGCTTCTGCGCGGTGACGACGATCTCCTCGATGCCGCCAGCATTATCGGCCTGCGCGGTTTCCTGGGCAAACGCCGGAACGGCGAGAATTGATGCAGCAAGCGCAAAGACGCTAGCCGAAGTGAATCGAGCCTTCATGCAGAACCTCCCATGTTTATGGGATCGGTCTAGCTGTCCGTTTCAAAGCTGCATGTCCGCGCGCGCAGGAAACCGGACGGATGCGCAAGGACCTGTCAGTTCATGCGGCGATAGTGGCTGGGCGTTGTGCCGAAGTGCTGCTGGAACCGGCGGGCGAAGTGCGCGGGATCGGCAAAGCCGCATTCCATGGCAATGGTGGTGACGCTCGCACCGGGCTCGCTCACCAGCCTCCTTGCCGCGCGGTGCAGGCGGCGGCGCATGATCAAGGCGCTTGGCGTTGTTCCGGTACTGGCAGCAGCGGCCTGTAGCGTGCGCAGGGGAACGCCAAGGCTCTTCGCCAGAACCGACGGGGTGAGGTCTGGATCACCGATCCGTTCAAGGATGACGGCTTCGGCGCGCGTCAGGAGGAAGTGACTGGGCGCTTCCGTCACCTCGCCGCTGCCCTCGATGCACGAGGCAATGATGTTGCCAAGGATGCCCGCGTGCATCTGCCAATGCGCATCGGGTAGAGTCTCGGGCGCTTCCTGCCAAAGCGAGGACATATAGCGATGGGCAAGACGGGTTGAGGGTAGTTGGCCGGAAATGCGCCGTGCAACGAAATCGTCGATGTTGGGCATGCGCTCGGCCAGCGTGCGGCGATCGAACTCCACCACCATCATCTCGTGCGTCGTACTGGTGTCGAAGCGATAGAACTCCTCGGCCGCGCACAGCACCATGTCTCCTTCCGTCAGATCGACGGTGCGGCCACGCTGTTCGAGCCGGGCTGCGCCGCGCGTCAGCAAGTGCGCGACAACCGTCTGATCGGTAGGCCGGGTATGCCTTTCGGCATGGCGCGAGATCACGGCAGCCCGCGAATAGGGGCGAACCATGCGCAGCGTTCCCATCTGCCAGACGGTCAGTCTCGCGTCGAAGCGGTCGCGCGGGGCGTCGACGACCATGCCGGTGTAGGTCGAGGCGATCAGCTCGTTCCAATAATCGAGCCGCTCGACCGGAGCGAGTTCGCGCGTGCTGAGAACTTCGAGCATGGTTTTACCGCCGGTTTCAGGACTCTCCGGCAGCATTGTTATAGAATATAGCAACGCCTGCCAAGCGTGCGCTTGTCAGCCCAGCTTGCGCAGCGGTTCTGACCCGTCCCAGTCCTTCGCGGCGTCCTTGATCATCTGGAAGATGGCATCGGCGCCGGTCATGTTCTGGAGCAGTTCGATGACGTGGCCGGGGCCTTGGCCTGCGTCGACGTAGATCACTTCGCCATCCTCGCCGACCTTACCCTCGACCAAGATCGTTGCACCCGCTTGCGCGCAGGCCGCGCGCGCTTCGGCGATGGAATCGACGAAGATGCAGATATGGTGGAGGCTGTCGGTCACCGCGTATTCGCCGGTGTAGATAGAAGGCTCGCTGTTTTCCGGACGGATCAGTTCGATCTGCACATCACCCCAATAGGCGATGGCAATGGAGAACACCGCGCCGGTGGGCACGCCCTTGTACTTGGCATCCCCGAGCGCGACATTCTCCATCAGGTAGAACGGGCCGACGCCCATCGTCTCGGTCCAGTATTTCACCGCCGCGTCGAAATCCTGCGGCAGGTAGGCGAGTTGGCCGACAGGGCCGAGTTTGGTGATCGCGCGGGTCATTGGAAAAGGCCCTCCGGTGCTTCGAGCAGGCCCTTGAGCGTCTGCAGGAACTGCGCCCCTGCTGCGCCATCAATGGCACGATGATCAACCGACATGGTCAGCTGCATGCGGGTCTCGAAGGCGATGTCGCCACTGTCCGCTTCGACCGCGACGCGATTGGCTCCGCCGACGGCAAGTATCGCACCCTGTGGCGGGTTGATGATCGCATCGAATTGCTCGATCCCGAACATGCCGAGGTTGGAGACGGAGAAGGTGCCGCCATCCATGTCCTCATAGCCGAGCTTGCCTGCTTGCGCCTTGTCGATCAGGGCGCGAGTGGTCGCCGCGATCTGGGCGATGTGCATGCGGTCTGCCTGGCGGACAATCGGAGTCACGAGGCCCTTGGGGCTGGCCACGGCAATGGCGACGTCTGCGTGCGGGAACGAATGCACGCTGTCGCCATGGACCTGTACGTTGACGTCAGGGTGCTTCACCAGTGCCAGCGCCACGGCCTTGACGATGTAATCGTTGATCGACGCCTTGGTACCGAGAACGAGGTTCGCCGTCTTGCGCAAGTCCATCAGCGCATCGACCGAGGCCGAGACGCGCAGGTAGAAATGCGGGATGGTCTGCTTGGCCTCGGTGAGGCGCTTCGCCACGACCTTGCGCACCTTGTCGAAGGGCTGGACGCTCGGCTGGTTGACAACGAGTTCGAACGGCGCACCGAAGACTGGCGCAGCGGCCGTGGTCGGCTTGACCAGCGCCAGCACGTCGGCCTTGGATATGCGGCCGCGCGCGCCGGTGCCCCTGATGGAGGATAGGCTGATCCCGTGCTGCGCGGCAATGCGGCGGGCGAGGGGGGAGGCGAACGCCTCGGGGCTGTCCTCGACAAGTTGCGCGCTGCCCTTGTAGGATACCGCGCGTTCGGGGCGCAAAGCCTGCACCACGTCCTGGTAGGTAATGCGTCCGTTGCGGCCCGATCCTTCGATCGGCTCGATATCGACGCCTTCCGCTTCGGCGAGCTTCAGCGCTTCCGGGCTGATCGCGCGATTGGTGACGATCTTCTTCGGCTCGCGCGCCAGTGCCTGGGCAGGTGCAGCAGGTGTCGCTGCCGCCGGGGCCGGTGCAGAACCACCGCCCTTGGCCGCAACCGAGGTTTCGGCGGGCTTGAAGCCGGCGATGAACTCGTCGACCTCGGCGTCGCTGGTATCGGCATCGGCGAACACCGCCAGCAGCGCCCCCACCGGGTGCGCTTCGTCGCTCGCCGGGGCCAGCAGGCGCTTGAGCACCGCATCGTATTCAGCCTCGACCTCGTTGGTGATCTTGGCGGTTTCGATCAGGCACAGGACTTGGCCTTTGGAAAAGGCCTCGCCTTCCTTGACCATCCATTCGGCGATCGTGCCCTCGGTCATCTCGATGCCCCACTTGGGCATGCAGAACGGGCGGATATTGGCCATGTCGCGGCTCCTCAGCGGTAGCCCAGAACCTTGCGCACCGCCGCCTCGATCTTGTCGATCGAGGGGAGGTAGGCAGATTCCAGCTCGCGCGCGAACGGGATGGGGGTGTGCGGCGGGTTGACCGACAGCGGGGGCGCCTTGAGGCTGGCGAAGGCCTTTTCAGCTACCAGCGCGCAGATATCGGCCCCGAGGCTGCAGCGCGGCGGCGCTTCGTCGACGACAACGAGGCGACCGGTCACTTCGACGGAGTCGAGGATCGTTTCCTCGTCCAGCGGGCTTGTGGTGCGCAGGTCGATTACGTCGCAGCCGATGCCCTCGGCGGCCAGCTTGTCCGCCACCGCTTCGCAGAAGCCGAGAAGCAGACCGGTCGAGACGATCGTCACGTCCTGCCCGGCGCGGGAAAGGCGGGCGTGGCCGAACGGAATCATGAAGTCCGGATCGTCAGGCACTTCGCCGCTGACGCCATAAAGCGCCTTGTGCTCAAGGAAGATCACCGGATCATCGTCGCGGATTGCGGTGCGCAGCAGACCCTTCACGTCGGCAGGAGTGGTCGGCATCACCACCTTGAGGCCGGGCATGCCGGTCAGGATCTGATGCACTGCCTGGCTGTGCTGGGCAGCGGCATTATAGCCCGCGCCATAGGCCATGCGGATCACCGCCGGGCACTTGGTCTTGCCGCCGAACATGTAGCGGAACTTGGCGATCTGGTTCCAGATCTGGTCGAGAGAGACGCCGATGAAGTCGGCAAACATCAGCTCGGCAATCGGGCGCTTTCCCGAAAGCGCAAGGCCCGCAGCCGCGCCCATGATCGCGCTTTCCGAAATCGGCGTGTCGATCACGCGGTCCGCGCCGAACTTCCCGAACAATCCGGTCGAGGTCGACCAGATGCCGCCGATGGCTTCGGGACCACCGGGCGTGCCCATGCCGCCGACAATGTCTTCACCCAGGCACACGACGTTCTCGTCGCGCTCCATTTCCTCTGCGATCGTCGAGACGACAGCGTCGCGGTACATCATTTTTGCCATTGGTCCGCTCCCTCGTCTCAGTACGAAATGTAGACGTCGGTCAGGACGTCTTCGGCGGTGGGACGATCGGCAGCCTTGGCTTGCCGGACGGATTCCTCGATGGCCTCCAGCACCTCGGCGTCGATCTTGTCGAGGTCTTCGCCTGCCAGCAGCTTGGCCTGGGTCACGCTTTCGCGGAACTTCTTGAGGCAGTCGCGCTGCTCGCGTATGCGATCGAGTTCGCCCGGGCCGCGGTAGCGCTGCGGGTCGCCCTCGAAGTGGCCAAAGAAGCGCTCGGTATCGAATTCCACCGCCGCTGGACCGTTGCCGGGGACGCGCACGTAATCGAGCACTTCGCGCATGGTTTCATAGACCGAGAAGAAGTCGGTCCCGTCCCCGCGCCACACCTTCATGCCGAAGGCTTCAGCGCGGCTGGCGATGTCGCCATTGGTGCCGACCGCATACTGATAGCCGGTGTGCTCGGAATAGTGGTTGTTCTCGAACACGAAGATGGTCGCGGCCTTGGTAACCACGGCCATGTTCATCGCTTCGAACGTGGTTCCCTGGTTGCACGCGCCGTCGCCCGAGAATGTGATGGCGACCTTGCCCTTCCCATCGATCTTGGCGGCGATCCCGGCGCCTACCGCGATGGGAGCGCCCGCGCCGACGATGCCGTTTGCGCCGAGCATGCCCTTGTCGACGTCGGCAATATGCATCGAGCCGCCCTTGCCCTTGCACAGGCCTTCGCGGCTGCCCCAGATTTCCTTCATCATTCCGTTCACGTCACAGCCCTTGGCAAGGCAGTGGCCGTGGCCGCGATGGGTCGAGACGATCTTGTCGTCATTGTCGAGATGCTCGCACACACCGACCGCGACGGCTTCCTGCCCGCAATAGAGATGAGTGAACCCGGCAATTTCGCCGGTCTGGATATCGACGTGCAGGCGTTCCTCGAATTCGCGGATCACCTTCATCTGGCGATAGGCGCGCAATAGCGCCTCACGGCTCAGTTGCATCCTCTTCTTCCTTTACAGTCCGAGCACAGTGCGCGCGATGATGCTTGCCTGCACTTCGTTGGTTCCGCCGAAAATTGTCCATGCCCGGCTGTTGAGATAGCGCGCAGACGCGACCTGCGCGCCCTCTGCGTGGATCGGTGCCGGGGCATTGTCGCCATAAAGCGGCCGCGCCAGATCGAGCTGGAGGCCGGCCGGGCCATAAAGATCCACTGCCAGCAGATCGACGTCCTGACGGAGGTTGGAGGCCAGCAGCTTGCACAGCGAGGTTTGCGGTCCGGGCGGGCGACCCTTGGCGATCTCCGAGAGAATCTTCAGCTCGATCATCTCGAGGCTCTGGATGCCCAGTCGCACCTTGGCCACGCGGCGCTTCCAGTCAGTGTCGTCAGCCAGCCTGCCGCCACGCCCATCGGGCTCGTCCTGCGCCGCCTGTTCGATCTGGGCAAGGTCGTATTCCAGCTTGGGCGAATGGCACGAACCACCGCGCTCGTTCTCGAGCAGGAACTTGGCGAGCTTCCAGCCATCACCTTCCTCGCCAACGCGGTCCTCGACCGGCACGATGGCGTCTTCGAGGAACACCTGGTTGACCTCATGGTCACCGGCCAGCGTCAGCAGCGGCCGGACCGAGACGCCGGGCTGGTTCATGTCGACGAGCAGGAACGAGATACCTGCCTGCTTCTTCACGCTGGCATCGGTGCGGACCAGCGCGAACATCTTGTTGGCCCAGTGGGCGTGCGTGGTCCAGATCTTCGATCCATTGAGCTTGTAATGCGTGCCATATTCGGAAAGCACGGCACGGCACTGCAGGCTGGCAAGGTCAGAGCCTGAGCCGGGTTCGGAAAAGCCCTGACACCAGTAATCCTCGCCCGACAGGATCTTGGGCAGGTACTTCGCTTTCTGTTCGGGCGTTCCGAAAGTATAGATCACCGGGGCGACGAGCTTGAGACCCAGCACCGTCAGGTTCGGTGCGCCGGCAAGTGCACACTCCTTTTCGAAGATGTAGCGCTGCGTGGGCGTCCAGCCCGTACCGCCCACGTCCTTGGGCCACTGATAGGCGAGCCAGCCCTGTTCGTTCAGCACCGCGTTCCAGCGCTGGCCGATGTCCGGTTCGACGAACACGGTGGGCGACATCGCGGCGCCATGCTTCACTTCTTCAGGCAGCTTCTCGGCCAGAAAGGCGCGCACTTCGTCACGGAAGGCCAGTTCTTCGGGAGAAAGATCGATATCCATAACTGTCAACGCTCGAGAATTGTAACGGCAGAGACGCCGGGGGCGCCATAGACATGACTGTATGCGGTCTTGGGATTGCCGGGAACCTGCCTGCCGCCGCCATCACCGCGCAGCTGGACGACGTTCTCGTAGACCTGGCGCAGGCCCGATGCGCCGATCGGCTCACCACAGGCGAGGCAGCCGCCATCGGTGTTGACCGGAAGGCTGCCGCCAATCTCGGTGCGACCTTGCGCCAGCCATGCTTCCTGATCGCCGTCCTTGCAGAAGCCGTTCTCGGCCATGTGCATGATCTCCGCGCCGCATTCGGTGTCCTGCAGCTGGGCAAGGGCAATGTCTTCGGGCCCGATACCGGCCATGCGGAAGGCATCGGCGCTGGCGATCTGCGTGGCCGTGGCCTTGCCACCGCCGATGTCGATCGACGGCGCAAAAACCTCGAAGCTCTTCGGCGGGCGGGTGCGCATCGTCGCAGCCTTGAGCCGGACCAGCGGCTTGCCCAGCTCGCGCGCCTTCTTCTCGCTGGCCAGGATCAGCGCGACGCCGCCCTCAGCCGGAGAGCAGAACATGTATTTGGTATAAGGGTCCGAAACGAGCGGCGCCTCGAGAATGGTCTCCATGTCCACCGGTTCGCGCCGCCAGGCATGGGGCGCATGCACCGCATTGCGGAAGGCCTTGTTGGCCACGCGCGCCAGGCTGGTCTGGCTGATGCCGTGATCGTGCATGTAGCGCATGATCTTGGCCGCAAAGAACTGCGTGGTGATCATGTAGCCGGCATCGCCATACCATTCCGGCAGGTTGTATTCCGAAGGCAGGGCATTGAACGCGCCGCGCGGGTGTTTGTCGAAGCCGACGGCAAGACCGATGTCGAACTCGCCGCTCTTGATCGCCATCTGGGCAGAGAACAGCGCCGAGCCTCCCGCCGCACAGCCGTTGCGCACGTTGATGAACTGCACGCCGGTCAGGCCCAGGCGCTCGACCATCGTATCGGGATTGCCGGCCGCGTCCGAGCTGCCATAGGCAAACTGGATCTGCGGCCAGTCGATCCCGGCATCGGCCAGCGCCTCGCGCACGGCATGTACGCCCTGTTCGAGGCCGGACAGCCCATCGGTGCGACCGAACGGGTGAATGCCGACGCCAACAATGCAGACATCGTCGCTCATGCCGCATCTCCTGCAGGCCGGAAGGCGGGGATCATCACCGGATCGGCGGCATCCGGATCGAGCGGTATCATGGTCAGTTCCAGCGGCATGCCGATGCGGATGTCTTCGAAGGCGATGTCGGTCAGGCGCGATTCCACGATCACTTCGCCCGGCAGCTCGACGTAGGCGACGGCCCATGGGCGAAAGGCCTCGGGGCCCTTGTAGGGTGGCGATTTCGGGCGATAGCGCTGGATGGTGTAGGACCACAGCGTGCCGGTGCGTGACAGCGCGACTCGATCGTACCGGTCACCAGTGGGACAGGGAAACACCACGCGGCCCGTATCACGCTCGCGCCCGCCGATCAGGTGCGGCGGCTTGTCCTCGGTAATGAGCCCTTGGGCGATAACGTGCATTCCACTCCCGTCCGTGCAAGTCCGGAGGCCTGATTCCGGTTTCCTGCACTAGACCCGTCGAAGCAGCATTTGCCGACTCTGCAAAACGCTAGGGTGGGCAAAACGCTAGGGTCAGCAAAACGCTAGGGCAAGCAAACGGACAGGGGCGAGCGCATTGGTCGAAGTTGGTCCAGCAGGCGCGGAATTTCGCTCTTGAGGTTGAAGAAGCCCTTGCCGCAGTGGGGCCAGCACAGGCGGTCCCACGTGCGCTGGTGTTCGGCAAGGACCATGCCGTTTGCGGCAAGTCGTGATCGCAGCGCGTCAAGCGCGGCAGCGACCGGACCGACGGGGGCAAAGCCGGTAACCACCTGCCTGCAGCCGTGAAGCTCGGCGAAGGCCACGGGATTTGCGACCCCGACAGGACATTGCCAGTGAGCAGCAGTACGAAGGGCTGCGTCGTCGAGTGCCATCCGGTCCCACTCGTTGGCCGCAAGATCGTCGGCAACAACCACGGCGCGCACGTCAAGATCTGGCAGGACAGTTTCCAGCGAGCAGTCTTCAGGCGTCAACAGGACCAGCGTGGGCAGGGCAGGGTCAGGGGCAACGGCCGTGCGGAGCGGCGATCGCGGCAAGGGTGAAGCCGCCTCGGGAGTGCGCGCCACTCGGGCAAGACCATCGGGCCGAAACCTGCCCCCGGTCATCGCCGCGATCCGGTCGGCATCGGCAAGATAGGTCTTGCCCGGCGTGTGCAAGCCCGCCACCCATCGCCAGCTCAGCGTATTGGAAGCAGGGTCTGCATCGACCAGCTTCTCGAAGAACCACTGCGCACCCAACTGCCAGGGCAGGCCGAGCGTAAAGATCCAGATCGATGCAACCTGCATCCGCGCCCAGTTGTGCAGGTAGCCAGTCGCCGCAAGCTCACGTGCCCAATGGTCGAAGGCATCGATGCCGGTGCGGCCTGCCATCGCCTCGGCAATCATGGTGCCGGGATGAAACGCGCTGACATCGGCGAGGTATGCGCTCCACACCCCGGGGCGCTGCTCCAGCCAGCCCTTCCAGTAGGTCCGCCAGAACACCTCGGCGATGAACTTTTCGCACTTGTCCAGCCGATGCGCCGCCAGAACGCTTCGCACGACTTCATCCTCGCCGATCAGACGGCGGCGCAGCGCGGCGGAAAGGCGGGAGACATTGGCGTGGTTGCCCTGCGGGTCGACGAGATTGCGCCGCGCCGCATAGGCGCTGCCGGCGCGGGGAACGAAACGTTCGAGTCGTTTGAGAGCAGCGGCGCGGGTGAGGGGGAACCTGTCCATGCCCATGGCCTAAACCCGCTGGCAGTAATCCTCGACGTGGCAACAGGGCCGTGTTGCGACAGGATAAGCGCAGGGGCAGAGCAGACGAACCATGAAGGAGTCTGCCCGCTTGACCCGAACAACCCTGCCTCCTGCCGTCACCATATTGGGTCTGGCGGGTTGGCTGCCACAGGCGCTGTGCATCTGGGCAGTCCTGGACAAGGGTCCGTATCAGTGGACCGCCAAGGCGGCAGGCTGCTTCTACGCTGCGCTGATCCTGTCGTTCCTCGGTGGGCTGTGGTGGATGGCCGGGCTGCTTGGCGGGGTGCGGAAGTCCGGGCTCTATGTCGTGTCGGTGCTGCCCAGCCTTGCTGCGTGGGCTGCGCTGCTGCCGTGGAGTGAGGGCTGGCACTGGCCGGGCCCTTCGCTGGTTGCGCTGGGCCTGCTGCTGCTGGCCAGCCCGCTGGTCGACCGCAAGCTTTCCGGCGACGTCACTCTGCCGCCGGGCTGGTTGCGTTTGCGGGCGTGGATGGCGGGCGGCCTTGGCATCCTGACCCTGGCACTCGCATCACTTGGCTGATCTCGCACGCACGTTTCGCTTGGTGGAACGCTCCGGAACAGCGCCGATAGCGAGGCGCCCACAGGCGCGATAACTCTTTCGGCAAGCGGAGATCACGCCGCACCGGAGGGGATATATGCCCGATAAGACCACAGCCCTTGCCATTGCAGGGGCAACGCTGCTCGCGCTGGCCGCGCCGGCCATTGCCAGCCAGAAACTGGGCGAGACGCAACCGATCCGCGCGCCGGAGACGGTCTACGCCAAGACCTGCGGCTACTGTCATGGCCGCAACGTCGGCCCGATCATCCTTGGCCGGGCAATCCCGGCGGAGAGCGTCAAGTACATCGTCCGCCATGGCCAGAACGGCATGCCCGCCTTCCGCCCGACCGAGGTGAAGCCTGAGGAGCTGGAAGCTCTCGCCGCCTGGATCGAGAAAAGCGATGCTCGCAAGGGGGAGCACGGACAATGAGCGATCTGAACCTCGACCGTCGCGGCCTGCTTGGCGCAGGCATCATCGGTGCAGCCAGCCTTGGCCTTGGCACCGGCGCCAGCGCAAGGAACCCCGCGCCGCTCGCCCCTCACATGTCCAAGGCAGACTTTGCCGGGGCGATGAAGGCCTTCCGCGCTGTCGTTGGCGCGGAATGGGTGTTCGGCGATGAGGAAGCTGTCGCTCCCTACGCCAAGGTCTACGTGCCAGACCCGGCGAACCGCCACGTGCCCATCGGAGCGGTCTGCCCCGAAAGCGTTGAGCAGGTGCAGGAGATCGTCCGCATCGCCAACAAGTACCGCCAGCCGCTCTGGCCGGTCTCCACCGGCAAGAACATGGGCTACGGGATGACCGCGCCCGCCACGCCGGGGCAGGTCGTGCTCGATCTCAAGCGGATGAACCGCATCCTTGAAGTCGACGCCGATCTCGGGACCTGCCTGCTCGAACCCTGCGTCACCTACCAGCAGCTCAAGGATTACCTGGTAGACAACAACATTCCGCTATGGATCGACGTGCCGACTGTCGGCCCGATTGCCTCGCCTGTCGGCAACACGCTCGATCGCGGGGTGGGCTATACGCCCTATGGCGAACACTTCATGTTCCAGTGCGGCATGGAAGTGGTGCTGGCCGATGGGCAAGTCATGCGCACCGGCATGGGCTCGATCAAGGGCAGCACCGCGTGGCAGGCGTTCAAGTGGGGCTACGGACCCTATCTCGACGGCCTGTTCACCCAGTCGAACTTCGGCGTCGTCACCAAGATGGGCCTGTGGCTCATGCCCAAGCCGCCAGTCTACAAGCCGTTCATGGTGCGTCATGGCGAAATGGCCGACGTGCCGCGCATCATCGAGGCGATGCGCCCGCTTCGCGTCTCCAATCTCGTCGCCAACTGCAACCTGATGATGAGCGCGTCCTACCAGCTCGCCATGTTCAAGCGCCGCAACGAGATCGTGCCCGATGGCGCGGCCCTCGACGAGGTTTCTCTCAAGAAGGCGGCCAAGGCCAATGGCCTCGGCATGTGGAACACCTATTTCGCACTCTACGGCACCGAACAGACCGTGGCGGGCGTCGAGCCGATCATCCGCGCCAGCCTTGAAGCCAGCGGCGGTGAAGTGCTTACCGCGGCCGAAATGGGCGATAACCCGTGGTTCCATCACCACGCCACGCTGATGGAAGGCGGCCTCAACCTTGACGAGATCGGCCTGTTGCGCTGGCGCGGGGCCGGCGGGGGCCTTGCGTGGTTCGCGCCTGTCGCCGCCGCGCGCGGCGTTGAGGCCGAGCGCCAGACCGCGCTGGCCAAGGAAATCATCGAACGCCACGGCTTCGACTACACCGCCGCCTACGCCATCGGCTGGCGCGACTTGCACCACATCATCGCGCTGCTGTTCGACAAGTCCGATGCCGAGCAGGAGAAGAAGGCCGACGCCTGCTACCGCGAACTCGTCACCCGCTTCGGCGCGCAAGGCTGGGCGAGCTACCGCACCGGCGTGAACTCGATGGAGCTTGTCGCCCAGCAGTACGGGGCCGTGAATCGCGAATTCAACGCCAAGATCAAGCACGCGCTCGATCCCAACGGCATTCTCGCCCCCGGCAAATCAGGAATCGTGTAAGATGATGCGCTTCGAAGGAAAGGCCGTCCTCGTGACGGGCGCCGCCACCGGCATCGGCCGGGCCACAGCCATCGCATTCGCTCGCGAAGGCGCCTCGGTAATGATCGGCGACATCGACGACCGCGCCGATGAAACCGTCGCGATGATTCTCGGAGAAGGGGGCCGGGCGGCCTTCCGCAAGACCGACGTGCGCAAGGCCCCGGAGCTGGACGAACTGGTGGCGCAATGCCTCGACCGCTTCGGCCGGATGGATGCGGCGTTCAATAACGCCGGCGTCCTGCCACCACAGCGTCCGATCCACGAAATTCCGGAGGACGAACTCGACCTTGCCATCGACGTCGACTTCAAGGGTGTGTTCTTCGCCATGCAGGCCGAAATCCGCCACTTCCTGAAGGTCGGCGGCGGGGCAATCGTCAACACCGCCAGCGTCGGCGCGCTGATCGCGGACCCCAATATGAGCGCCTACTGCGCAATGAAGCACGCCGTCTCCGGCCTGACCAAGGCGGCGGCCGTGGAATATGCGCAGCAAGGCATCCGCGTGAACGCCATCGCGCCCGGCTTCGTCGTCACCCCGATGACCCAGCACTGGGCCGACAGCAACGAATTCACCCAGATGTTCTTCGCCCAGAACATTTCAGGCCGCGCCGCGCGCCCCGAGGAAATCGCTCCCACGGTGCTGCACCTGTGCTCGGACGGAGCCAGCTTCATCAACGGCGCCACTTTCACCATCGACGGCGGCCAAACCGCACACTGAGGAGACGGAAATGCGAAAGGTTCTCTCGCTTCTCGCGGCATCGGCGCTTTCAATCAGCGCAGCCCATGCCCAGACACCTGCAAAGGGGCCGCTCGAATACAAGGTGATCCCGACCAGCCCGGTCAGCATGGTGGCCAACGTCACCCTGATCACCGGTGAGAAGGACGCCGTCCTTGTCGACGTACCCTTTGCCCGGTCCGACGCCATGCGCGTTGCCGCTGAAGTGCTCGACAGCGGCAAGAGCCTCAAGGCGATCATCATCACGCATGATCACCCCGATCACTTCTTCGGACTGGACGTGCTGCAGGATGCATTCCCGGACGCGAAGATCATCGCCAATCCGGTTGCCGCCAAGGATATGGCGCGCTCGATCCCGATCAAGTTCAAGCGCTGGAGCGGACAGCTCGGCACGAATGCGCCCAAGCGTCCTGTGCAGCCCGTGGCGATGGCCGGAGACAGCTTCGATCTCGAAGGCCACAAACTTCAGGTTCTGGGCCCGATGCAGGGCGATCACGTCCATTCGACCGTGGTCTGGGACGCCGAGACCCGCACCCTGATTGCAGGGGACATTCTCTACAATGGCGTCTACGTCTGGCTCGGCGAACACGGACCTGCGCAGTACGATGCCTGGCTGAAGACGCTTGACCAGCTCGAGGCGCTCAATCCGGTCAAGGTCGTCGCCGGACACACCAAGCCCGGCCTGCCTGATGACAGCATGAGCATCGGCTGGACCCGCGCCTACATCAAGGCCTTCGCCGAGGCGCGCAGCCGGTCGAAGACCTCAAAGGAACTCGCCGCGATCATGGCCGCGAAGTATCCCAATGCGACCGAAGTCTACGGCGGGTTCCTGCTCGGCATCTCCAGCCAGGTTGGCGCTGGCGAAATTCCGCCGTGGGATGAGTGAGGGACGATGAACGAGACGGAAGGCTGAGACCTCGAACGGCCGCTTCATGCACATGCCTCGGTGACCACCCTCAAGTCGCCAGCGAGATATAGCCCAGCTGCGCCGCCTTGAAGACTGTCTGGCTGCGGTTCACCGCATTGAGCTTCATCGAGGCGTTGTGGATGTGGAAACGCACCGTGGCCCGGCTGCGGCCCATGATCATGCTGATTTCCAGGTCGGTCTTGCCGATGGCCGCCCAGCGCAGGCACTCCACCTCACGCTTTGACAGGCGCGAGCCCGAGGGCAGGGCCTGCGCCGATCCCATCGCATGGACATAGCTGGCGATGAAGGTGCGTGCATAGATGCCGAAGGCGTCGCCGTTCTCAAGGAACACGTCATCCAGTTCGGTCTGCGCAGGATCGAGCGGATTGAAGCTGACTGCACCGATCTGCCCGAACGGCAGGTGCACGGGCACGACGATGGCAGCGCGGGTCATCGCGCGAGCCTCGAAGTTGGTGAGGTCGATGGCGGTCAGGTAGTGGTTAGGCTGGCGGGTGTGAAAACCGTTGGCGTTCACCCAGAATGGCTCGCTCTCGAACCGGCACGCAGACGTCAGCGGCGAATCGAGCGCGATGCGCGAATTGCGCCACCACACCTTCTCGTCGTTCCAGCCGAATACGTCGCGTGCCAGGATGTTGCCATCGGCATCGACCGGCGTGCGCTTGTCAGCAATATCGTGCGCAGGGGCGGCACGCATGCCGGCGGCCGTTGCGATCTGGTGCAGGGCTTCTGCCGCGCGGCGCACGTCCTGCGGATTGCTGATCCTGACCGAGTCGATCGACTCCACCGAAAGCTGCACTGACCTCTCCTGTACTTATGGACATGGGTCATACCGGCCAAGTGCTTTGGAAACAACGACGGTATTGGCTCAAACGCCTAGTCATTTGCGCAGCATGGCGAGCCGTGCGAACTTGTTACAGGTCGTCTCCTTGAGGAGAGGGACGTGAATTTCGACCTGAATGAAGACGAGGAAATGCTCAAGGCCCTTGCCGAGCGCTTCGTTGATGACAACTACGACCTCGATCGCCGCCGTGTCTATCTCGGCGGGGCGAATGGCTTCTCGCCGCAGATGTGGTCCCTATTGGCCGAGCTCGGCCTCGTTGCGGCACCCCTGTCATTCGAAAGTGGCGGGATGGCGCTAGATGCCACTGCGATCGCCACGGTGTTTCAGGCGCTGGGCAAGGGCCTCGTCGTCGAACCCCTGATAGAAAACGTGATGGTCGCAGCGCGGCTGTTCGAACGCGTCGCTCCGGCCGATCTTGCTGCGCAGTGGATGGAAGGCCTCGCCATGGGCACCCGCCGCCTTGCGCTGGCCCATGCAGAACAGCGTGCCCGTGCAGGACGGACCTTCATCGAAACGCGCGTTGATGATGCGGGCGCTCTGACCGGAGCGAAATCGTGCGTTCCCGCCGGCGCCGGCGTTGATGCCTATATCGTCACCGCGCGCGAACATGGCGCACCTGCCGATCAGGACGGCGTGGTGCTCTATCTCGTCGCCGCCGATGCGCCCGGTCTTTCGATCAACCCGTGGCGGATGGTGGACGGATCGCTGGCAGTCTCGCTCGATCTCGCTGCGGTGCCGGCCCAGCGGCTCGGCGGCTCGCTGGCCGATGTCGCCGAAGTCGGCGTGCTTGCCTCGCTCGCCCGATCTGCCGAGGCGCTGGGCATAATGCAGCAGCTGTTCGATGCCACGCTCGATTACCTGCGCACGCGCCAGCAGTTCGGCACGCCCCTGGGCTCGTTCCAGGCGATCCAGCACCGCATGGCCGCGCAATATGCCGCGATCGAGCAGGGTAGGGCACTGCTCGATCTTGCCATTGTCAGCCAGGGATCGGACAGGTTCGCCACCGCCGTTGACGGCCTGCGCGCCTTCGTCGCCCCGGCTTCGGTCGAACTAGGGCACGAGATGATCCAGTTCCATGGCGGCATGGGCGTGACCGACGAACTGTTCATCGGCCACGGTCACAAGCGCCTGCTCGCCCTGTCGCGCTGGCCCGACGACGGCCTTGCCGCGCTTGACCGGTTTGCTGCTGCCTGAAGGAAGATGGCCCGAACCTGAAGGTTTCAGGGCCGTCTTGCCTCAGAATTCCGACCAGTCTTCGGCAAGCGCGAGGCTGCCGCTGGTTTGCATCGGAGCAGCTGACTTTACAGGAGACTGAAGGGCAGCACCGGGCGAACGTACCACGACCGGTCCGGTAACCCTTGGCCTGGCGCTCGGCTGATCCTTGATCAGGAACGCGCCGACGCCTGCGGACAAGGCATTGGCCTGTTCCGACAGACTGCGCGCCGCCGCTGCCGATTGCTCGACCATGGCGGCGTTCTGCTGCGTCATCTGGTCCATCTCGGCCACGTCGGCATTCACGCCGGCAAGGTTGCGCACTTGCTCTGCGGTATGCGAGGCGACTTCGGTGATGAAGCTGCTGATCTCGTCGATCAGTCCGTTCAATTCGCCGAGGACGGAGCGCGTCCGCTCGACGGTCGTGACGCCCCTGGCAACCGTGCTGGTACTGCTATCGACCAGCCCCTTGATATCCCGCGCAGCTTCGGCGCAGCGCTGGGCAAGGGCGCGCACCTCGGTGGCGACAACGGCAAAACCCTTGCCGGCCTCCCCTGCGCGCGCCGCTTCCACGCCAGCGTTGAGCGCCAGCAAGTTGGTCTGGAAGGCGATGCCGTCGATCAGCCCGACAATCCGGCCGATTTCCTGAGACGACTTCTCGATCTCGTGCATGGAATCCATTGCCGAGGCGGCAACCTCGTGGCCTTCTGCGGCCTTGGCGGCTACGCTGGCCACGGAGCGGTGGGCGGTATCTGCGCGCTCCGCGGTCTGGCCAAGCGCTCTGGTAACCTGGTTCATCGCCGTCGCCGCACGTTGCAGGTTGGCGGCCTGCCGTTCGTTGCGGCGGGCAAGATCGGCTGAAGCTGCGTCAATCTCCTCCGATCCGGTCAGCACCGTTCCGGCGAGGCCGCGAATGCTGGCGAGCGCGTCCGAGATGCTGGCAAGCCCCGCATTGAAATTGCGTCGCATCTCTTCGTACTCGCCGGGGAACGCCTCGTTGACTTCTGCCGTGAGGTCGTTGGCGGCCAGTCGTTCCAGCGAACTGTTCATCCGATCGATGATCCGGCGCTGCGTTTCCAGATCGGTCGAGGCGCGGATGCTGAGGCGAAACTTCTCCATCGCCTTGGTCATGCGCCCCACGCAATCCGTATGGTGCGTATAGTGGATAGGGCTTTCGGTATCGCCGCCGGCCAGCGCTTCCATGCGCACCACCGTGTCCACATAGGGCCTGCAAATCCGCTCCGTCACGGTGCGCATGATCATGAAGGTCAGGACCAGCGAGATGACTGCGGCGCCTGAAACGAGCATGAGGATGTGCTCGGGGAACAGCAGAATGGCGGGAACGTCGAAAAGGTTCAATGCCGAAGCGCCCACGAGCGCCAGCATCATCACGCGCATTTTTTCGCGGATCGGCGCCTGCGTTTCGAACCAGTCCAACATGCAGCGGTTCCTTTCTTTCCTCGCCGCTTCCATTGGTGCGCACGGCGATGAACTGCGAACAATCTCGCGAACCGTCTTACCTCTCGAGCATGAACGCCGGCCTCCATGCCCGATTGTTGAAACTCCTCATGTCCTTTGGTGCAGATTTCGGCTTGGCCAAGGGGCAGGACCCTCGCGATGCGCGCAGCATCCTTCCAAGGTACAATTGGCCTCGTCCCGGCTTGGGCGCACACTGCCGCCAGATCTCGATAACAGGATTTCGGAGGACCGAGGATGTTGCAGCAGGCCCTTAGCCAGTTCACTGGCGTTTCACTCATTCGCGACAAGTTCGACAACTTCATCGGCGGCAAGTGGGTTGCCCCGGTGAAGGGTGCGTACTTCGACAATATCTCGCCGGTGACGGGCCAGGTCGTGTGCCAGGTCGCGCGTGGCACGGCCGAGGACATCGAGCTGGCGCTCGATGCCGCCCACGCTGCCAAGGATGCCTGGGGCAAGATGTCGACCACCGAACGGTCGAACATCCTGCTCAAGGTCGCCGACAAGATGGAAGCGAACCTCGATCTGCTGGCGATGGCCGAGACCATCGACAACGGCAAGCCGATCCGCGAGACGACCGCCGCCGACATTCCGCTCGCCATCGACCACTTCCGCTATTTCGCCGCCTGCGTGCGGGCGCAGGAAGGTTCGATTGCCGAGATCGACCACGACACCGTCGCCTATCACTTCCACGAACCGCTGGGCGTGGTCGGCCAGATCATCCCGTGGAACTTCCCGATCCTGATGGCGGCATGGAAGCTTGCCCCGGCGCTGGCCGCAGGCAACTGCGTGGTGCTCAAGCCTGCCGAACAGACCCCAATGTCGATCCTCGTGCTCGCCGAACTGATTGCCGACATCCTGCCCGCCGGCACGCTCAACATCGTCAACGGCTTCGGCATCGAAGCAGGCAAGCCGCTTGCCACCAACAAGCGCATCAGCAAGATCGCGTTCACCGGCGAGACCACCACCGGTCGCCTGATCATGCAGTATGCGTCGGAAAACCTCATCCCCTGCACGCTGGAACTGGGCGGAAAGAGCCCGAACATCTTCTTTGCTGACGTGATGGACCACGACGACGACTTCCTCGACAAGGCGCTCGAAGGCTTCACCATGTTCGCGCTCAACCAGGGCGAAGTCTGCACCTGCCCGAGCCGCGCGCTGGTGCATGAATCGATCTATGACCGCTTCATGGAAAAGGCGATTGCCCGGGTCGAGGCGATCAAGCTCGGCAGCCCGCTCGATGCATCGACGATGATCGGCGCGCAGGCCTCGAACGACCAGATGGAGAAGATCCTCTCCTACATCCAGATCGGCAAGGACGAAGGTGCCAAGGTCCTCACCGGCGGCGAGCGCGCGATGCACGAGGGCGATCTTGCGCAAGGCTACTACGTCAAGCCGACCGTGCTCGAAGGCCACAACAAGATGCGCGTGTTCCAGGAAGAGATCTTCGGTCCGGTCCTCGCCGTGACCAGGTTCTCGACCGACGAGGAAGCATTGGAGATCGCCAACGACACCCTCTACGGCCTCGGTGCTGGCGTCTGGACCCGCGATGGAACCCGCGCCTATCGCTTCGGCCGCGGCATCCAGGCAGGGCGCGTGTGGACCAACTGCTACCACGCCTACCCGGCCCACGCGGCATTCGGCGGCTACAAGCAGTCGGGCATCGGGCGCGAAACCCACAAGATGATGCTCGATCACTACCAGCAGACCAAGAACCTGCTGGTCAGCTACAGCCCCAAGAAGCTTGGCTTCTTCTGAGGCGGAAGATGGAGATACCGGCGTAACTGCTGGAGGGAGACGGCGCGGCGCAGGGAGGAAGGTCCCGCCCGCGCCGTCACCATTTGTGATCTGCCCTTTGCACTTCGGCCGCAAGAGCGCGAAGGTGAAGCGATGAACAAGAGAGGATGAACCGATGGCCCAAGTCGTCGTCAACGTGATGTACAACGCGCCTGCCGATCCGGAAGCGTTCGAAGCCTATTACTTCGGCACGCACATGCCGATCGCAGGGAAAATTCCCTCGGTCGAGAAGGTCGTCCTCCTCAAGGGCCTGCCCGGACCCGATGGGAGCCCTCCGCCGTACTACCGCCTGACCCAGATCTGGTTCGCCGATGCCGCCGCCATGGCCGCAGGCATGGGCTCGGCCGAAGCCCAGGCCGCAACTGGCGACATTCCGAACTTCGCCACGGGCGGCGCATCGGTCATGATCTCCGAAGTCGGATGAGCAACCTGCCGGCCCGCGTTCTCAATACGCCTGAAGCCGGGGACTGGATCGCCCGGCTGACGGCTGCTCACGGACCGCTGATGTTCCATCAGTCGGGCGGATGCTGTGATGGCTCCGCCCCGATGTGCTTCGTGGCTGGCGAGTTCCGGGTCGGAGGGCAGGACGTGCTGCTCGGCCATGTGGCCGAGGGTACGCCGGTATGGATCGGGGCGGCGCAGTTCGAATACTGGCGGCACACCCAGGTCACCATCGACGTCGTTCCGGGGCGCGGCTCGGGGATGAGCCTTGAAGCGCCCGAAGGCGTGCGCTTCATCGTGCGCAGCCGGGTGTTCAGCGATGATGAAAGCGCCGCGCTCGAGGCCGCAGGCGAGCCGCCGCGAGGGGACAGCGTTGCACTTGGCGAGGGCACGGCTTCGCCCTAAGCTGCGCGGCAGGCAGGAGAACCCGCAAGAGGTCAGGCCATGGAGGATGCGGTGATGGAAACGGCGACAGCAGTGGACGAGGCGCGCATGATAGCGTGCACTTCGCGCGCAGCCGATCCCCGCGCCGCAGTGGCCGAGCTTGCCGAGTGCATCGAAGGCCGCAAGTTGGCCGGGGCGCTGCTGTTCTGCTCCAACGCCTATCCCCGCGATGCCCTTCAGGCCGAACTGGCCAGGGCTATGCCCGAAGTGCGGCTCTTTGGCTGCACCAGCGCAGGTGAATTGAACGATCAGGGGTATGATACCCATTCGGTCGTGCTGATTGGATTCCCCGAAGGCCCCTTTTCCATGGCCTCGCTGCGCTTTGACGATCTCGATCATTTCGATCCGCAGGCTGCACAGGGCGCCATCCGCCAGCTCGTCGCCCAATCGCGGCGCGAACATGGCGAGGGGCTGCATCAGGTCGCGCTGTTCTTCGTCGATGGCCTTTCCCACCGCGAAGAACTGCTGACGATGACCGCGCAACATGCGCTGGGCGATATCCAGTTGATCGGCGGGTCAAGCGGCGACGGCCTGTCGTTCCGCGACACGGCCATTTTCCACGAAGGAGCCTTCCACAAGGACGCCGCTGTCATCGTCCTTCTCACCAGCCGCCGCCCTCTGCATGTCTTCTGCAAGAGCTTCTATCGTCCCGGCCCAGCCAAGATGGTCATAACCGAGGCCGATGCCGAATCTCGGGTCGTCACCGAGATCAATGCCGCCCCCGCCGCCGAGGAATACCGCCGCCTTGCCGGAAGTCCGCCGTCCGAACTCAACGCCCAGTTCTTTGCCGCCTATCCTCCCATCGTGCGCACCGGCGGCCAGTTCCACGTCCGGTCGATCCAGACGGCCAATGACGATGGCTCGCTGACCTTCTACTGCGCGATCGATACCGGCGTCGTCCTGTCCATCGGGGAACCGGTAGATCGCATCGCCGAAATGGATGCCCTGTTCGATGAAATCGGTCGCAAGGTGGGCGAGATCGACCATGTCGTCGGCTTCGATTGCGTGCTGAACCGCCTCGATGCCGAAGACCGCCAGCAGGCCGGCATTGTCTCGCGCATGTACGTCGCCAACCGCGTTTTCGGCTTCAACACCTATGGCGAGCAGTTTCGCGCCGCGCACATGAACCAGACATTCACCGGTCTCGCCGTCGGGCGATGAGCGGCTCGAATCTCACCGGCATTCTTGCCCCCGCCATGGTCAATGGCGAGGACGAGATCACCGCCTTGCGCGCCCGCGTGCGCCAGCTCGAAAAGATCAACGCCGCGCTGATGGACCGGGTGGAACGCTCAGGTGACATGGAGGGCGGCGCGTTCTCGATGTTCGAAACCGCCATCGCGCTCGAATCCGTGGTCCGGGACCGCACGAGCGCGCTCGAGGCGGCCATGGCCGAACTCGCCGCCGCCAACGAAGACGCCACTGCCGCCCGCGTCCTGCTGCGCGATGCGATCGAATCCCTCAGCGACGGGTTTGCCCTCTTCGACGCCGATGACCGCCTGATCCTGTGCAACCGCGCCTTCCTCAAGATATTCCCTGCCGTCGAACCGATTTCCGGTGACAGCCCCGAGTTCGCCGAAATGGCCAGCCGCGTGGCGCTGACCGGCTCGACTCTCGGCGCCGCAACCGGTCCGGATCGCTGGCTCAGCGACCGGGTCGACTGGCACCGCCGTGCCGAAGGGGCCCATGTGCAGGCGCTGGGCGACGGGCGCTGGATCCAGATCAACGAACTGCGCACCAGCGATGGCGGCATCGTCGGCATCTATACCGATATCACCTCGGTCAAGGCCGAGGACGCCCGCCAGCGCGCCTTGGAACTGGCAGAGCGCAACCTCGCGTTGCAGGCCACGCTCGATACCCTGTCCGAAGGCGTCTGCCTGTTCGATGCCCAGCGCCGGATGCAGGCGTGGAACGAAGGCCTCGTCCGCGTGCTCGGCCTTTCCGGCAGTGACCTGCTGCGCCATGTCGAAAGCCATGCCCAGCTGGTGCAGTGGTGCAGCTGGCGATTGGGCCTCGAATGTGCCGACAGCCTTGCCTGGCGGGAAGGCGATACGCGCCAGCTTTCCGCCGAATGCCTGATGGATGGCCGGCACTTCGTGATCCGCTCGGTCCCGCTCGGTAACGGCGGCATGGTCTTCACCTTTGACGACGTGACCGACCACGTCAGCCTGCAACGCTCGTTGACCGAGACCGCCGAACTGCTGGAGCGCCGGGTGCAGGAGCGCACCGCCGAACTGGTCGAAGTCAACCGCCAGCTGGTCGAGGCAAAGAACGAGGCCGAAACCGCCAACCGCTCCAAGACCAGCTTCCTCGCCGCCGCCAGCCATGACTTGCTCCAGCCCCTGAACGCCGCGCGCCTGTTCGTCTCGGCAATGGACGGCCTCAAGTTGCCGGAGCGTCCGCGCGCTCTCGTCCGCCAGGCGTCAACCGCGCTGGATTCGGTCGAGGACCTGCTCGAAGCCCTGTTCGAGATTTCCCGCCTCGATGCCGGTGCCATCCAGCCCGAAATCGGCGATCATTCGCTCGGCGCGATCCTCCATGCCCTGCGCGTGGAATTCGCCCCGCTCGCCGCCGCCGGCAAGCTCGAATTCGACGTGGTCGAAACGCCGGCCTGGGTTCGCTCCGACGCGCGCCTCTTGCGCCGCGTCCTCCAGAACTTCGTATCGAACGCGATCCGCTATACCGAGGCTGGCCGCGTCGCTGTCGAAGTCGACGAGATACAGGGCATGATCCGCGTCACCGTGCGCGATACCGGCCCCGGCATCGCCGCGTCCGACCGCGAGGAAATCTTCGGCGAGTTCCGCCGCGTCGGCAAGACGCAGAAAATCCCCGGCAAGGGCCTCGGCCTTGCCATCGTGCGCCGCGTGTCGACCATGCTCGATCACCCGATCGGCCTCGATTCCGTCCCCGGCCTCGGTTCCGCGTTCTCGATCATGCTCCCCCGCGTCGAACCTGTCGCCGCGCCTGCGCCGGTCGAGCCGGCCTCGGGACCGTCGACCGGCAGCGGCGGCCTTGTCCTGGTGATCGACAACGATCCCGCGATCCTCTCGGGCATGGAAGCGCTGCTCGAGAACTGGGGCCTCGAGGTGGTCACCGCGCGCGATCCGGCAGAGGCCTGCGTCGCTGCCGCTCTTGCCCGCCGCCCTGCCATGGCCATCGTCGATTACCAGCTCGATGACGGCCTGACCGGAGAGCAGGCCATCGCCGCGCTGCGAGCCCGGGCCAACTTCGATCTGCCCGCCATGGTCATCACTGCCGACCGCAGCGAGGAGACCAAAGCCCGCTTGAACGCACTGGTGCTGCCGATCCTCAACAAGCCGGTCAAACCCGCCCAACTCCGCGCCTTCCTGCGCCAGAGGGACGTTCTCTGATCCCCGGGTCCGACACCCGCTTACCCTAGAGCGCGCGCCGTGCCTTCATCCACGCCTTCGCGTGGTTCTGCACCTGCAATAGCGAGGCGAACACCGATTTGCGCGGCTCGGGCGTGCCGGTCCGCCCGATCGCATCGATCTGGGCATAGTACCACATTTGAACGCCGAAGCCCGCGATGGTGCGGACGGTATCGAATTTCTCCAGCCAGCGCAGCGCCGGGGGCAGCAGGCGCAGCGTGGCCTCGAAGCGGGGCAGGTCGGCGCGGTCCTCCAGCAGATTGCGGCAGGCATCCGGCGCCCCGCACAGCGGTCGCCCGATGCCGATCAGGTCCGCCGCGCCCGTCTCCAGCGCATGCTGCATCGCCGCGCGGCTGCGGAAGCCGCCGGTCACCATCAGCGGCATCCTCGTCAGGCTCGCCTTCATCGCCTTGGCGAAGTCCACGAAATAGGCCTCGCGTGCCGCCGTCGAGGCCGGGACATCCGGCCGTTCGAAAGGGTCCAGCCCTTCCATGTCCATCATCGCCGGTTGCTCATACGATCCGCCAGAAACCTCCAGCAGGTCGATGCCCGCCTCCTCCAGCCAGCGCGCGACGGTCAGGCTCTCCTCGAAGGCAAACCCGCCTCGCTGGAAGTCTGCCGAATTGAGCTTCACCGAGATGCCGAACTGCGGGCCCACGGCTTCGCGCACTGCTCGCACAGTCTCCATCAGGAACCGCGCCCGGTTCTCCAGAGATCCGCCCCATCGGTCGGTGCGCTGGTTGCTGCGCGGGCTGAGGAATTGCGAAAGCAGGTAGCCATGCGCGGCATGGATCTGCACCCCGCCAAAGCCCGCGTCCTGCGCCGCTTTCGCACAAGCGGCAAACCGCCCGATCAGATCGAGGATCTCCGCTTCCTCAAGCGGCACCGGCTCGCCGAACTGCCCGCCCGGCAGCCCCAGCTTCACCGCCGATGGCGCCTTGGGGTGCGGGTTGACAGTGGCCTGCGTCTGCCGCCCTGCGTGGCTGATCTGCATCCACAACTGGTTGCCTGCGCGCGTCCCGGCCTTTGCCCACTGCGCCAGAGCCGCCTTCGTCGCCGCATCGGGCGCGCGATCGACGATGACATTGCCGGGGCGCTCCAGATGGTCACCATCGATCTGCACGTTGCCGGTTATCAGCAGGCCCGCGCCACCATCGGCCCACACGCCATAGAGCCGGTCAAGTTCCGGCGTCGGTCTGCCCGACGGATCGGCCAGTCCCTCGGTCATCGCGCCCTTGGCGAGGCGGTTCGGAATGACGATGCCGCACGGCAGGGCCAGCGGTGTCTTGATCAGCATGGCAATCTCCCCCGCGCCAGTCTGCCAGACCGGGCGCGTAGTGCAATTGCCGGATCGTGACCGTTTACCCCTTGAAGCCGATCTTGCCGGCCATGATCACCGCCTGCGTCCGCGAAAAGACGTTCATCTTCTGCAGGATCGCGGAAACGTGCGCCTTCACCGTCGTCATCGAGACATCGAGTTCATAGGCGATCTGCTTGTTGAGCCGCCCGGCGACGAGGTGCCCCAGGACCACCCGCTGCTGCGGGGTGAGGCTGTCGATCCGGCTGCGGATCGCGTCTTCCTCGGCAGCGGCGGAGTCATCACCTTCGAGTTCAGGCATGTAGATCTCGCCCGAAAGCACCTGGTTCAGCGCGTCGAGGATTGCCGCGCGCTTGAGGCTCTTGGGCACGAAGCCCGCCGCCCCTGCGGCCAGCGCATCGCGCACCACCTTGCGGTCTGTCACGCCCGAGACCATCACTACCGGCGTCGCCGGAAAGCGGTCACGCAGGGCTTCGAGGCCCGACAGGTGCGAAACATCGGGAATGTTGAGGTCCAGCAGGACCAGGTCGACATCCCCTTCCTGCTCGAGGGTATTGAGCGCAGCTTCCAGGCTGTCTGCTTCAAGGATCGTGCAGGAGGGAAAGGCGTCGTCGAAGATCGAGCGCAGCCCATCACGCACCAGCGAATGGTCGTCCACAATCAGCACGCGATCAGGTCCGTTTACGGCCATGGCAGCGCTCCCCCTTTCGGCTGCGAACGTGGTCATTGCGATGGTATTGCTCATCTGTCTCTACCCGGGGAGGGGGTGGAGCGCCAGACCTGCGGTAAGGTCCGGCGCCCCGGGGAAAATCACTTCGGCAGCTTGAACACCCAGAGCGAACCGCCCTGGCTGATCTCCTTGAAGGTCTTGGCCACCTCGCCGCCCCACAGCGGCACCGCGCCGCCCCAGCCGGACATGACCGCGACATACTGTTCGCCGTCCTGCTCCCAGGTCACCGGCGAGCCGACCACGCCCGACCCGGTCTGGAACTTCCAGAGTTCCGCACCCGTCTTGGCGTCGAAGGCCTTGAGGTAGCCCTCGGGCGTGCCGGTGAACACCAGATTGCCGCGCGTGGCCAGAACACCACCCCACAGCGGAGCCTTGTTCTTGTACTCCCACACGATCTTGCCGGTGGCCGGGTCCATCGCGCGAAGCGCACCGATGTGGTCTTCTGCAATCGGCTTGATGGTGAAGCCTGCACCCAGGTAGGCCGCGCCCTTCTTGTAGGCGATGGGCTCGTTCCAGATGTCCATGCCCCAGTCGTTGCTGGGCACATAGAACAGGCCGGTGTCCTGCGAATAGGCCATCGGCATCCAGTTCTTGCCGCCGAGGAACGACGGGCTGGCGAACACGGTCTTGCCTTTTTCCGCGGCATTGGGCGCGCCGGGGCGGTTTTCGGCCACGTAGTTCGGACGGCCGGTCTTCAGGTCGATGCCATTGGCCCAGGTCGTCTGCATCACGAACTTGTGCGCGCCCAGCAGCTTGCCGTTGGTGCGGTCAAGCACGTAGAAGTAGCCGTTGCGGTCGGCCTTGGCGCCGAGCTTCATCGGCTTGCCCTTCATCGTGGCATCGAACGGGATGAACTCGTTCACGCCGTCGAAATCCCAGCCGTCATGAGGCGTGGTCTGGTAGTGCCACTTGATCTCGCCGGTATCGGCATCGATCGCCAGTGTCGAGGACGTGTAGAGGTTGTCGCCGGGGCGCAGGTGGCTGTTCCACGGGCCGGGGTTGCCGGTGCCGAAGTAGAGCAGGTTGGTGCCGGGGTCATAAGTGCCGCCCAGCCAAGTCGCGCCGCCGCCGGTCTTCCACAAGTCGCCGGTCCAAGAAGCGTTGAGCTTGCCGGTCATCGTGGAAGGCTTGCCACCCAGCGTGCCGATGTGGCCTTCGATGGTCGGGCGTGACCACACCAGCTCGCCCGTATCCACGTTGCGGGCCTGCACTTCGCCGATCACGCCGAACTCGCCACCCGAATTGCCGGTGATGACCATGTCCTTGACGATCAGCGGCGCCGCCGTTGCCGAATAGCCGGCTTGGTAGTCGGCCAGCTTCTTGTTCCAGATCACCTTGCCGGTATGGCGATCGAGGGCAACGAGATGCGCGTCCAGCGTCGCGAAAATCACCTTGTCGCCATGGATCGCCGCGCCGCGGTTGACCACGTCGCAGCAGGGCATGATGCCATCGGGCAGGCGGGCGTTGTATTCCCACTTCTTCTCGCCGGTGCGCGCATCGAACGCGAAGAGGCGCGAATACGAACCCGTTACATAGATCGTGCCGTCATAGACCAGCGGCTGCGATTCCTGGCCGCGCTGCTTTTCACCGCCGAGCGATGCTGCGAAAACGGGCACGAGATTCTTGACGTTGCTGGTGTTGAGTTTGTCGAGCGAGCTGAACCGCTGCTGCTGCGGGCCCATGCCATAGCTGATCACGTCGCCGGGCGTGGCCGCATCGTTGATGATGTCCGCGCTGGTCGGCCCGCCGGCAATGGCTGGAACTGCCGAAAGACTAGTGGCTGCCGCAAGGCCTGCCAACACGATTGAAAAACGCCGCTTCATCCTGTCCCTCCTGTTATGGGGTCTTGTTCTGCGATGGAGTGCGGTCATGCGGGAATCCCCCCGGTTCGCCACTGATCCCCTATCGTCAATGTGAGCCTATCGGTTGCAGTATGCTGCACAATTGAACCTTGGGATAAGGCCTTGTGCTTCATGCCCAAGCGCGCCAAATGCTGCGCAATACAACCGCAGCAAAAACGGTTCGGGGAACACCGGTCGCAGTCGGTGTTCCCGTCCCCCCGTTGGCCCGCCAATCGAGGATGGCGGGTGCGAGCTGACCGTTCAGGATTGCGCGGAAAGCGCCGGCTTCCAGTTCACGCCATGGCGTTGGAACAGCGCGGCCATGCGCCCATCGCCAATCATCGGCTCGAGCACTTCCTCAAGCCTGAAGCCCAGGTTGCGCGAATTTTCCTTCACCGCGATTCCAATGTCCCAGCCCGGCGACATCATCATTGGCAGCGGTCCCTTGCGCACCTTGATCCCGGCGTCGGGGTTGTCGGCGACGACAGCCTCGATCTGCGCGGTGGTCGCCACGGTGAAGTCGGCACTGCCATCCACCAGCGCGGCGGGCGCATCATAGCCATTGGGAACGTGGACCAGGTCCTTGGCAAGGACGCCGCCAGCGTGGCCGAGCAGGTAGAAGTCAGGGATCGAGGCGAGTTCGGCGGTGATCTTCCGGCCCTTGAACGACGCCGGCACCGCTTCGCAGTTGCCGCCATCGCGCGAACAGGCCGCGCCAAAGGTTTCGCGGTAATAAGGCGCAAGGAACACGACATTGTCTTCCTGCTGTATCAGCTGCCGCTCGAAGGGTACGTGCAGCATCACGTCGCATGGCTGAAACCCGAGCAGCCCCCCGCGCCAGACCACGTTGCGCAAGTCGTCGGAGATGTCCTCGCCCGCGAAGAACAGCTGGACATCGGCGCGAACGCCCAGCGCTTCGGCGAGCGCGCGCGCAATGTCGGCATCGATGCCTGCCACCTTGCCGTCCTGGTTCCACGACCAGGGCCGGTTATCCGCATAGAGTCCGACCCGAAGGACTCCGAGGTCTTTGACCTTCTCAAGCGGTGCAGCAAAGGCGCTGGAGGACGCGGCCAGCGCGGATAGCGCCAGCCCCTGCAGGAACGAACGCCTGCTGGCGCGCATTGCGGTCACTCTTCCGTATGCTTGGATTCGATCCAGGTGCGGATCGCCCATCCGGCCTTCTGGCCGAGCACTTCGCCGAACGGTGGCATATAGACCTTGCCATCGCGTGACGAGCCGTGCTGGAAGCGCTGGACGAACCATTCGTCGCCGCTGTCGCCGGTTTCGAGATAACGCAGGTCAGGCGCAATCCCGCCCGAGATCGCGTCGAGCCCGTGGCAGCGCGCGCAGTTCTGGCCATAGGCAGACTGGCCGATCTCCAGTGCCTTCTCGTTGCCGCGGTAGGGGTTGACCGTCACCCAGGTGTCATTGCCACCGACAAGGTCGGGCAGTGCCGAAGTGTCAACCGCTTGCGGCGTGACGTTACCATGCGCGGAAAGGCTCGATGCGATGGCGCCGGTGGTCAGCGCAACAGCCGCCAGCAGGGCGGCACGGCCCTTGGAGATCTTGATCATCAGTCATCCTCTGCGACACGGGTGCGGATGATCGTCCGCCCCGATAGTGCTCCTTGCTTATCGCGCTGCCGGGCCATCGCAAATTGAACCATGGTACAAGACCAAGGTGTCATATGCGCGCGCACGAGCGTCGGATATGGTGCGCAGCATGGAGAGACAACTGAAGGCATTCGCAGCAACCCTGCTGCTCGGCACCACCCTTGCGCCTGCGGCACACGCAACGCGCGCCTACGTCAGCAACGAACGGTCCTCGACCGTGACGGTGATCGATGTCGAGAAGGGCACGGTCGAGGCGGAATGGCCGGTCGGCAATCGCCCGCGCGGCATCGCGATGACGCGAGACGGCAAGGCCGTGCTCGTCGCCGCCAGCGCGGACAACGCGGTGGAAATGCGCGATCCCGCCACTGGCGCGCTGCTTGCTGCCCTGCCTTCAGGTGCAGATCCGGAGCAGTTCTTCCCCGCCTATTCTGGCAACCTGCTTTTTGCTGCGAACGAGGACAACGCCGCCGTCACGGCGATCGATCTCGATGCGCGCAAGGTTGCGTGGCAGGTCACCGTCGGTGACGAGCCCGAAGGCGTCGCACAAAGCCCCGACGGCAAGTGGTTGCTCGTCACCAGCGAGGAGGACAACACCGTCGCCTGGATCGACCTTGCCACGCGCACCGTGGCCGAGGAGATGGAAACCGACGCCCGCCCCCGCCACATCGAATTCGAGGGCAAAGGCCAGAAGGTGTGGATCGCCGCCGAAATGGCCGGGACAGTGCAGATCGCGGACGTCGCCACCAAGTCCATCGAACAGACCCTTGCCTTCGCTCCGCCCGGTGTACCGGCCTACAAGGTCATGCCCTGCGGCATCCGTTTCACCCCCGATGGCAAGACCGCGATTGTCGCTCTTGGACGCGCCGACAGCATCGCCGTCGTCGACGTTCCCACCCGCACGGTGCGAGGCTACGTCAAGGTCGGCGACCGCCCGTGGCACCTCGCCATAACCCCGGACGGAACCCGCGCCATCGTCGCCAACGGAGCCAGCGATACCGTGTCCTTCGTCGACATTGCGGTGATGCAGGTTACCGCCACGATCAAGGCAGGCGGCGGCCCCTGGGGCGTCGCACTGGGGCGCTGACTGACCTTCGTCATTATCCCAAAGTCCAACGCCCAAAGTCCAATATCGCAGTTTGTTTCCGCGCAGCATTCTCTCCTCTCAGTCGCAGAATAATCGACACGACCTTTCACGGAGGGGATGGAAATGAACATGAAGAAGGCGCTTTGCGCCTCGGTTGCGCTCGCCACGATGGCGATTGCGACCACGCCCGCCTACGCCGGCACGGCCGAACTTCTCAAGCGCCTGCACGAAAAGGGCATCCTCTCCGACGAGGAGTATGCCGAGCTGCTGGCCGAGGAAAACAAGCCGTCTCCCGCCCCCGCAGCTGCCGCCGCACCTGCCGGCGATACCATGACCCGCGCCACTGAATCCGTCGATTCCAGTCGCATGGTCCGCATGGCCGCGTCGGGCATCGGCCTAGAAGTCGGCCCCGCCACGATCACGTTCTCTGGCTCGGTCAACGGCTTCTACGTGCACGACAATCCCGCCACGCCCACGGCGCGCACTGCCGTCACCGGGGGCATTGCCAGCGTCGGCGCCAACAACTCCAGCGCGATCCGCAATGGCCTGCTCCCCGGCTTCCTCAAGGTCTCGGTGGCGACCCAGCAGTCGGGTTGGGACGTCGGCGCCACTTTCGGCATGTACCCCGGCATCAACTCGACCGCCTGGGGCGCTCTCGGCGCCAACAACGGCGGCCAGCCGACCGCCCTTGCCACCGCCGGCATCGATTTCCGCCAGACCTACATGACCTTCGGGAAGCCCAACGTCGGCACCTTCAAGATCGGCCGCGATATCGGCCTGTTCGGCTCGGAGGGCATCCTAAACGACATCACACTGCTGTCCTCGGGCACGCCCGGAAACAACGTTGCGCCGGGCAACACCACGCTGGGACGCATCGGCGTCGGCTATATCTACACCGATTTCCAGCCCCAGATCACCTACACCTCGCCCAACCTCAAGGGTCTGCAGGCTTCGGTCGGCGTGTTCCAGCCGCTGTCCTCGCTCACCGGCCCTGCCGAGAGCAATTCGGCTCCCGGTTTCCAGGGCAAGGTGACGTATGACGGCAAGTTCGGCGATGTTGCCGCGCGCCTGTGGGTGTCGGGCATCACCCAGAAGCACGATATCGTTGGCGGCGGCAGCTACACCGGCAGCGGCGTGGACTTCGGCGGCAAGGTCACCGTCGGCCCGGTCACGGCGACCGGCTACTACTACACCGCCAGCGGCCTCGGCACGACGGTGCTCGGCCTGTTCGACACCGGTCTTCCGCAGACCGGCAGCGGCGTTGCCAAGCGCGATTCCAGCGGCTTCTACGCCCAGGCGCTGGCCACCTTCGGCAAGGTTTCGGTCGGCGGAAGCTATGGCGAGAGCCACCTCGATTACGCAAGCAACACCGATCGTCTCGCCAATCCGAACCTGCTCGATGTGAACTCCAGCTACGTCGGCCAGGTCCGCTATGGCCTGACCTCGTGGGTCACGCTGATCGGCGAATACGTGCATTCGAAGGCCGTCGCCCACTCGGGCAACAAGGCCGAAAGCGATGCCTTGGCCGTCGGCGGAATCCTGTTCTTCTGAGCCGGATTTCATAAACTTAACATTCGATACCAAAGTCCACCCTTGTCGGCGGCGCCGATTGCTCCCAAAGCGCCGCCGACAGTTCTGTCTTCAAATCGTCATCCGGAAAGTCGCAGCAGATGGACGACACCAGTTTTCTTCGGGCCCGTTCAGTCAGGGTTGGCAGCCTCTTGGCCGCAGCCGCTCTTGCCTCCACCGCGCTTCCGGCCTTTGCCGATGAAGGTCCCGATGGCCAGATCGTCGTCACCGGCGCCGGCCTTGAAAAGACCCCGGGCACGCCTGCCTATTCCACTGTCGAGATCGGCCGCGATGCCATCACCACATCCGCTTCGGGCCGCATCGAGGACGTGCTGACACAGGTCGCCGGGTTCCAGCAGTTCCGCCGGTCAGACAGCCGCTCGTCCAACCCTTCGGCCCAGGGAGTCACGTTGCGGGCGCTGGGTGGCAATGCCACGAGCCGCGCGCTCGTGTTGCTCGACGGCGTCCCCATGGCCGATCCCTTCTTCGGCTACGTCCCGCTCCCGGCGCTCACGCCCGATACGCTGGGCTCGATCCGCGTCACCCGCGGCGGGGGCTCGGGCCCGTTCGGGGCGGGAGCGCTGTCCGGCACGATCGAGCTCGAGAGCGCAGGACCCGATCAGCTTGGCCTCGTAAACGGCCAGCTCCTCGCCAGCCAGCGCGGCGAGACCGAAGCTGCCCTGAGCATCGCCCCGCGCCTCGGCTCGGGCTATGCTGTCGTCTCGGGCCGTTGGGATCGCGGCAAGGGCTTCTTCACCACGCCGGAATCGCAGCGCGTTCCCGCCACCGTTCGTGCCCGCTACGAGTCCTGGTCCACCCAGGTCCGCGCCGTCGCGCCGCTCACCGATACGGTGGAGCTTCAGGCCCGCGCGCTGGTCTATCGCGATGATCGCCTGCTGCGCTTCAAGGGCGCCACCACGTCCAGCGAAGGCCAGGACGCCAGCCTGCGCCTGGTCGGCCGGGGCGATTGGCAGTTCGATGCCCTCGCCTATGTCCAGGTCCGCAATTTCGACAACATCGTCGTCTCCGCCACCAGCTTCAAACCCACGCTCGACCAGTACGATACGCCCGCGCAAGGGCTTGGCGGCAAGTTCGAGCTGCGCCCGCCGATGGGCGAAAACGATGTGCTGCGCCTTGGCGTCGACTGGCGCCGGGCATCGGGCACGATGAAGGAGAACGCGATCAGCGCCGCCACCGGCGCCATCACCGCGCGCCGCCGGGCAGGGGGCAACAACACCGACCTCGGCTTCTATGCCGAGAACGACCTGACGCTGGGCAGCCTTGTCCTCACTGGCGGTCTGCGCGCCGATCGCACCGTGATCGCCGACGGCTATTTCGAAGTGCGCAACACGGCAGGCACTGTCACCAGCCGCACCGATTACGCCACGCAGACCGATTGGACCGTCACCTGGCGCGGCGGCGCGGTGCTGCGCGTCAGTGACAGGATTGCTCTGCGCGCCGCGGCCTATACCGGCCTGCGCCAGCCCACGCTCAACGAACTCTACCGGCCCTTTACCGTCTTCCCGGTAACCACGCAGGCCAACGCCGCCCTGCGCAATGAAAAGCAGAAAGGCTTCGAGGCCGGGATCGACCTGACCCCCGCCGAGGGCATCCGCCTGTCTGTTACCGGTTTCGACAACCGGATCGAGAACGCCATCGCCAACGTCACTATCGGCACCAACCTGCGCCAGCGCCGCAACGTCGACGAGATTCGCGCCCGCGGCATCGAAGCCTCCGCTCACGCCGAAGTGGGCATCGTCCGCTTCGACGGCTCGCTGGCATGGACTGACGCCGAAGTGCGCAACGGCCCCTTGTCGAACCTCACCGGCAAGCGCCCGGCACAGACCCCGCGCCTTGCCGCGTCCGCCACGCTTGGGCTTAGCCCTGCCGTAGGCTGGGACATTGCGGCCACCCTGCGCCATGTCGGCCAGCAGTACGAGGACGACCTGCAGATCGACAGCCTCAAGGCCGCAACCACGCTCGACATGTTTGCGCAAGTGCCGCTGCCCCGCGGGATCAGCCTGGTCCTGCGCGCGGAAAACCTGTTCGATACCGAAATCGTCACGCGCAATGCGGGCGGCTCGATTGACCTTGGCAATCCGCGCACGCTCTGGGCAGGGGTGAGGGTCAAGATCTGATGATGCGCAAGCTGATCCCGCTGCTGTTTGCCGCCGTTTCCGCACCCGCTCTCGCCCAGACCGATCCGCAGATCGTCGTCAATGCTCCCGGTGGCATGATCGACCTCGACGAGGCTCGCGCACTTGATCTTGCGGCCATGGATTCCTCGGGCCGCGCCGATCTTGGCCGCGCACTCGAACGCGCCATTCCCGGCCTGACGCTGGGCGAAGCCGCCGGCAATCCGTGGCAGGCAACGCTGAACTGGCGCGGGTTTTCCGCCGGCGCGCTGCAGGGCATGGAGCAGGGCATCGCCGTCTATCTCGATGGCGTGCGCTTCAACCAGCCGTTCGGCGATGTCGTCCTGCTCGATCTCATGCCCGATACGGTGCTTGTCGCGGCGCAGGTCAACGATGCCAATCCGGTGCTGGGGCGCAATGCGCTGGCCGGATCGGTTCTTGTCCAGACCGGCGACGGCGTGACCCTGTCCGGCCTGCGCGGCCAGGGCGATGTCGACAGCGAAGGCATGGCGGGCGGCGCGGTCAGCTATGGCACCGGCACCGCACAAGGCAACCTGCTTGTCGCCTTCGAAGCGCGGCATGACAAAGGCTGGCGCGTGGCCAGTCCGTCGACGCTCTATCGCGGCTTTGCCAAGGGCATCCATCAGGGCGAGGGCTGGGGCATCGAGGTCTCCGCGCTTGGCGCTGCGACCGACCTGACCGGCAACGGCGTCTCGCCCGCCGAGCTGCTCGATGCGAAGTACGATGCGGTGTTCACCCGGCCCGACAGCACGCGTACCCGCTTTGCCCGCGTTGTCGCCGCGCCGTGGCTCTCGACCGGCGATACGTCCCGCTTCGAACTGCGCGCCCACTGGCAATACCTCGATCGTCGCAATGCCAACGGCGATCTTGCCGATTTCGGTGCCTGCGATGCCAACCCGGCGCAACTTTGCGTCGAGGATGATGACGACGGCTACAGCGATCCTCTCTTTGCCAATGGCGTTCCCGTTGCCGCCGACGCAGCTGGCGACGATCCCGCGGTGTTCAATCGCGGGAAGGAGCGCACGCAGGCCTATGGCGTCACCCTGCAATGGCAGGGCACGGTCGAAACCGACCTCGGCACGCGCCGCATCGCACTGGGCGGCACATGGGAGCACGCCCGCACGCGCTTCGGCGCGCAGACCGACCTTGGCGAGCTGGAAGAAGACCGCTCGGTCGAGGATCTCAGCCTGCCGCTGGTCTCGGCGGAAGGGGCGATCCAGCCGGTGTCGCTGGTATCGAAGCTGAACGATTTCGCCCTCTTTGCCAGTCTCGAACTGCCGCTGACCACGGCCCTCTCGGTCGAGGCCGGAGCGCGTTATTCGCACAATCGCGTGGTGATGAAGGACCAGTTGGGCACCGCGCTGAATGGGCGCCACACCTTCGATCGCTTCAATCCTTCGATCGAATTCGACTATGCGCTGGCCCCGGGCCTTCACGCCACCGCCGGTTTTTCGCTCACCAGCCGCAATCCCACCCCTGCGGAATTGAGCTGCGCCGACCCGGAAGCGCCTTGCACCCTCGCGAACTTCTTCATCGCCGATCCGCCGCTCAGGCAGGTAACGGCAACCAACTGGCATGGTGGGCTGAGTGCAACCGGCCGAAGGCTGGCCTGGCGGGTCAATCTGTGGCGTTCGGAGACCAGCAACGATATCCGCATGATTGCCTCCAGCGTGCGCGGGCGGGCCTATTTCGCCAATCTCGGCCACACCCGCAGGCAGGGCGTCGAAGCCTCGGCGGAGTGGCGGCACGATGGCTGGTATTCCTCGGCCAGCTTTGCCTTCACCGATGCGCGCTTTCGCGATGCCTTCACCCTTTCAAGCCCGTCGAACCCGGCGGCCGATGACGAGGGCACGATCATGGTCGCGCGCGGTGACCAGTTGCCTGCCGTGCCGCGCCACGCCCTCAACCTGCGCCTTGCGCGCGAGGAGCGGAACTGGTCTGCCGGTGTCACGATGCGCGCCCGCTCCGGCCAGTATCTCGCCGGTGACGAGGGCAACGACAATGCGCGCACGCCTGCCTATGCCGTGTTCGATCTCGACGGCGCGGTCCGCCTTGCGCCGGGCATCCGCCTTGTCGCGCAGGTCCGCAATGTGCTGAACAAGCGCTATGCCACTTTCGGCACCTTTTCCGAAGTCGATGAGATCGATCTTGCCGAAGCGCCCGGTGCCGAAGACCCCCGCGCCTACGCCCCCGGCGCCCCACGCCGGCTGACGGTATCGCTCAGGGCGGAGTTCTGATCACAACCGCGGCAGCAGTTCACCCTCGAGCGCTGCGTAGAAGTGCGAGACGCTGCGCTGCAATTCATACCGCGCGGCCTTGAGCGTTGAAAAGCGCGGCGGAATCGGCAGTTCGCCAGCCTCGCTCATGTCGAGGCCCCGGGCCACCGCATCGCGCAGCGTCGCCTCGATCCAGTCGAGCCAATCGCGGGTCTGCGCAATCGCGGCTCCATTGCGGTCAATCGGCCCGTGCCCCGGCACCAGCAGCTTGTGCGGCAGGGCGGCAAGCACATCCAGCGAAGCGCGCCAGTCTGGCAGCTTGGCATGCGGCGTCGAAGGTGCGCGGTCGTGGAACACGAGGTCTCCGGCGATCAGCGTGCCCGTCGCCTCGTCAATCAGAGCCAGATCGCCGCCGGAGTGGCCCTTGAGTGCCATCAGGCGGAGCTTGCGTCCGCCAAATTCCACTGCGCCTTCAGACACATCGCCCTGCGGGACGACGATTGCCGTGCCCTTCATCCAGTCGGCCAGCAGGCGGTACATCGCGTCCGAAAATCCCTCGCCATCGCGCTCCAGTTCGGCCCGCGTCGCGGGCAGGGCGTGGACGATTGCAGGGTCGAACGCCGCTGCGCCCATCGCATGGTCGGGGTGCAGGTGGCTGATATAGACGCGGCCCACCGGCTTGCCGGTCAGCCTTTGCGCCAGCGCTCCCAGCGCAAGGCCGTGTTCACGTGAGACGCCGGGGTCGAACAGCACTGCGCCCGCCTCTGTCGCGATGATCGCGCTGTTGGCAATGGCGCCGCCATTGGCAAAGGCAATGGCCTCGTCCGCGCCGCGCACCATCCACACACCGTCCGCGATCGGCTCGGCCACGGGATTGTATTTGCTCGCAAATTTCTCGGCGAAGGCGGCGGCGGGGCTGAACAGTCCGACCAGCAACAGCGCCCTGCGGTCCAGCCTCACGCACCCACCTTGCCGGGAAACTCCAGGCCGGCGCTGTCGCGTGCCTCGAAGGCAATTGGTCCCGTTGCCTTGACGACCACCGTAAACGCGGGGTCTTCGGCGACGGAGCCGAAAATCTGCATTTCGCCCAAGGACTTGCCACTGGCGTCGCGGACTGTCAGTCGCTCGATGTTATAGGCGGGAATGTTCTCCACCAGCCCGGTGTCCATCGGATGCCGGAAGGTCAGACGCAGGCGGGTTTCTCCAGCCTTTTCAAGCCACTGCGCGCCCCGAACCTCCCCCAGATGATCCGCCCAGTCTCCCTTCACGCGGCTGACCGGCGGCGCGGAGCAGCCGCCGCCTGCGGCATCGATCCAGGATCCGCCGACGTGCCAGATTCCGTCCTGCGTCTGCACCGCCGCGCGCACCGGGGTGCGCTGATCGAGCTTGATGCGCGTGGCGAGGAAGGGTTGGGCCCGCGTGGGGGCGTAGTCGACGGCGACGGGGATGGGGTTGAGATCGGCAAAGAGGACGATGCGGCGCACGTTGGGCAAAGCGCGCGCGTCCACCGTCACAGGGAAAACACGTTGATTTTCAGCAATTTCGGGAATGTGGACGGCAACGCGGTCATCGAACACGATAGAGTCCTTGCCGAACAGGCGCGCGGCGTGATGCTCCCACATTGGCGAGTGCAGGGGATCGGCAGGCGCTGCCAGCGCGGGCGCCGAGCCCGGCATCAAGAGGGCAGCAATCGTCATCCTGACCATCATGCGCATTCTCCCAAAGCACACTATGCGCGCATTGCCAGAGCGATCATATTGGACCTTGGAATAAGGCGTAGGGGGCGGAAAAGGCCATGAACACAAGGCATGTAGCGCTTTTCCTGGCGATCTTCGCCGCTTTCCAACTCCCCGGCAACTCTAAGGCGCAAACCACCAACTCTGCCACAACTCCCCCCGAACTGTTCGACGCTGCGGGCTATCGCAAGGCACGCTATCGCGCTCCGGTCGATCGCCCGCCGATACCGGCCGTTGCCATCTCGGCGGAAGAGGCGCTCCACCTGAGGCCGGGGGTCGATGCCCTGTTCATCGATGTGCTTCCGGCAGAGGGTGGCGTGCGCGATCCGCTGTCGGGAAGGTGGACGCTTGCTGCGCAGCATGAGACGATCCCGGGTGCAGCTTGGCATCCCGAAACAGGGCGCAGCCATCCCGATCCGGCGCTTTGGCAGGGGCTGCGCACCGCGATTTCTGCCGAGCGGGCGAGGCACCCTTCGCTTCCGGTGGTGGTGTTCTGCCGCAGCGATTGCTGGATGAGCTGGAACGCCGCGCGTCGCCTGGCCAGCGAGGGATTTGCGCAAGTCTACTGGTTCGCCGAGGGCATCGAGGGCTGGAATGACGCCGGGCGGTCGCTGGTCAAGGCAGAGCCGGTGACGATAGCGCCACACTGAGACCCTCCCCGTTTTAGCCCAGCACTATCGGGGAGGATTTTCCGGCGTTACTTCAGCGTCTTGAGGTAGGCGATGAGTTCGGCGCGCTTGGCCTTGTCTTTGATGCCGGGGAAGCTCATGCGGTTGCCGGGGACGAGTTTTGCCGGGTTTTCCAGCCACTTGTCGAGCGTCGCGTCATCGAGCTTGAGGCCGGATTTCTTGATCGCGTCAGAGAACTTGTAGGTGCCCTTGACGCCCATCTTGTGGCCATAGACGCCGTAGAGGTTGGGACCGATCTTGTCGGGCGCGCCCTTGGTGTTGCTGTGGCAGACGGCGCAGCGGGCCCAGGTTGAGGGCGGAGCGGCGGGGCCGGCTTGCGCGGCGTTGGCGGTCAGCAGGGCGCCGGCGATCAGCGCTGTGCGGAGGATGGTCATGTCGTCTCTCCCGGATTCGTTTACCCGGAAGGGTGTGACATGACCCCCTTGCCGCCAAAATTGGACTTTAGGATCAAGACTTGGGCGCGCGATCCTTGAGCCAGCCGATCCCGCGCCGCAGCAACTCGTAGAACACCGGCAGGTCCCAGGCGCAGCGGTCGACTGTCGGCCACCAATCAAGCATGGGTTGCAGGTCATAGTGCCCGCGGCAATGGCCGAGCGTGTTGTAGAGCACGCCGCCCTTTCCGTGGTCTTTCAGATACATGACGGCATGCTTGCCGATGGCGTCGGCCGCTTCGACGAAGCCGGTGCCCTCCACGGTGCAGTCGGTTTCCAGCAGCACATGTAGCTTGCCGTGGTACTCCATGTGATAGAGTTCGTCCGTGGTCTCGAACGGCTCGATACACTGCACCAGCGGGTGATCGGGGTCCGCCACCGTGACCGTATAAGGCGCAATCGGCGGGTGGCTGAGGAACTGGCTGCCAAGCAGGTCCATCATCAGCGGCGCCCAGCGCGGCGCGTCCCACAGGTCCTTGTTGGGGCCTTCGGTGAGGAAGCGCAGGACGGAGTTGGTGCCGTGCAGCGCATACCAGCGCCCGCCCGCCTGCAGCCAATCGCGCAAGGCTTCCTGCGCCTTCAACGAGGGCGTGACGTCGCAAGTGTAGGTGATCAGGATGTCTGCTGCCTTGATCGCCTCGATGTTCTCATAATCCTCGAAGACGCGGGTGCGGATCGCCGGGTCCTCGGCCAGCAGCTTGAGGATCTCCAGCCGGGCGAAGTCCATGTCATGCCAGACGCCGCCGCAGATGAGCACGCAATCGATGCGTGGGGGGTGAACTTCCGTTGTGTTTTCAGTCACTTGGTATCACCTCTAGAACTGGCAGCCGCTTGACCTTGGCGGTTTTGTTCTTTTGCAAACGCTGGCGTGGGATGCCCACCCCCAACCCCTCCCGCCTGCGGGAGGGGAGCAAAAGGGGCGGCCTGCTTCGCTCATGCGTTCAAGTACTTGTCGAGCGTCTGGTGGAACTGACGGATGCGGATTTCCTGATAGTCGCCCAGATTGACCTCGCCGGTCTTCGACGCGTGGAGGCCCTCCTGCACGTAAGGCAGGTTGTCCATGTCCTGTTCGAAGACGTGGCCGAGCACGCCGAGTTCGGGCGCATCGGTCCACTTCTGGTCGTTCGACAGCAGCTTCATCGGCACACCGTGCGGCATGGGATCGCCCTTCTTGACGCGGGCGAGGATGCGCACTTCCATCAGGCAGGTGTCGGGCGTCTTTCCGGGACGCCAGCGATAGACGATGTTCGGCATGAAGCCGCCCCACGGTGCGAAATTGGGGAAGACGTTGTAGACGAGGCCATCGAGCAGCTCGGCGTCGGTGGCGTGGTCGTGATCATAGCCAGTCTGCGCGGTATAGCCTGCGCGCATGGCGGCGCCCAATGCGGCGCGCGCGGTCATGCCTTCGGGCACGCTGACCGCGAAGGGATCGCCCGAGGCATCGTAGTTGTCGGCCGAGCGGCCATTGTACTTGCAGAACTCGTCAACGATCCACTGCTGCGTCTTGCCCTCGGGATCGACGTGCGGGGACATGATGCCGAACGGAACGTGGTTCACGTTCACGTTGTCGCCATAGGTCCAGTAGGCGGCGTTGGCATCGCCGGTGAAGGGCAGGAGCTGCGGGTGGGTGACGACGGTGTGCCACGCTTCCATGAAGGCTTCGGCGGTGACCTTCCAGTTGGCCGGGACTTCCTTGGCCACCCAGATCACCGTGGTGCATTCCTCGTGGCGCCAGCGCTTGAAGAACTCAGGGATCGGGGCAAGGTATTCCTCGAGAGTGGGGCCGCCCGGTTCCTCGCGCAGGAAGATGTAGCCGCCCCAGCGGCCCACTTCCGCCTCGGGCAACTGCATCTTTTCTGCCGAAAGATGCTTGAAGTCCCACGAACAGGGCATGCCCGCAAAGCTGCCGTCCTTGTTCCAGGCAAAGCCGTGGAAGGGGCAGGTAAAGGTGTCGGCGGTGCCGTCTTCGGTGCGCAGCTTGCGTCCGCGATGGAGGCAGACGTTGTGCATCGCCTTGACGCTGCCGTCTTCCTGGCGGGAGATCAGCCAGGAGCGCCCGGCGTTTTCGAACACGGTGTAGTCACCCGCTTCGGGGATGTCCTCTTCGCGCGCGGCGAACTGCCAGACGTGGGGCCACATCTTCTCGCGCTCGAGACGGGCGAATTCTTCAGACGTGTAGCGCTCTGCCGCCAGCGGTTCGGAGCCGCGGTACTCGTAGCTTTCCTCGGTGAGCATCGCCGGAGCGGGGCGCGAATCCTGGGCCAGCAGTTCCTGCCAGCTGATCGCTTCGCAACGGGCTTTTCCGCCGCCCATGTTAGGGTCACTGTCAGCCATTATGATTCCTCACCCAGATTCCGGTATTGGTGCCGGTTTTGCCGCCCATGCGCGCGCGCGTCACCTTGCTGAAAGCATAGGTTGCACGACTGCCGCCTGCGCGTAACCACTGACATCATAAACTGACGCAGATTCTCGCGGGAGAGAGCAATTGTCCAAGAGGCTTGAAGGCAAGGTCGCCCTGATTACCGGTGGCACCACCGGCATCGGCGCGGCCACCGTGGCACGACTGAGCGAGGAAGGCGCGAAGGTCTGGTTCACCGGATCGAAGGAAGAGGCGGCCGCCACGCTTTGCGCCGAAACGGGCGCGGTGTTCCGCAAGCTGCGCGTGCAGGATGCCGCTGGCTGGCCGGGCCTGGTCGATGAGATCATCGCCGCCGAAGGCCGGCTCGACATCGTATTCGCCAATGCCGGCACCGAAAGCGGCGACGCCAGCATCGAGGATGTTTCGATCGAGGGCTGGGACAATGTCGTGGCGGTCAACCAGACCGGCGTGATGCTGACCGTTCAGAACGCCATCAAGGGCATGAAGCGCAATCCCGAAGGTCCGCGCGGGTCGATCATCATCAATTCCTCGATGAATGCCACGCGCCCATTGGGCAATTACGTGACCTATTCCGTGACCAAGGCCGCTGTCTGCGCGCTTGCCAAGTCTGCCGCAGTGCACTGCGGGCAAAAGGGCTATGCCATCCGCGTCAATGCGATCCTGCCCGGTGTGGTGGAAACGCCGCTTATCCAGCAGATCATGAACAGCCAGCCCGATCCCGCCGCTGCGCGCGCGATGTATGAGGGCATGGCGCCGATGAAGCGCATGGCGCAGTTGAACGAGGTGGCCGGGCTGGTGGCCTACCTTGCCAGCGACGAGGCCGGGTTCATCTCCGGCGCCGAATACGCGATCGACGGCGCGACGACCGCCGGCATGATGGGGGTCTGAGGAACATGGAATTGTCTGCACAGCGCCTGAAGGGGCGCGTTGCCTTCGTATCGGGCGGCCTGCGCGGGATCGGCCTGGCTTGCGCCGAGCGATTCCTGGCCGAGGGGGCCGAAGTCGTGCTCTCGGACCTCGATGCCGAGGATAGCGATACCGCGCGCGAAGTGATGAGCAAGCTGGGGCAGGCGGCCAGCTACATCAGCGCCAATGTCGCCAAGGAAGAAGACTGGGAGCGCGCGGTTGCCCTCGTGAAAGAGCGCCACGGCAAGTGCCACGTGCTGGTCAACAACGCCGGGATCGACCTGACCGGGCCGGTCGAGAGCCTTTCGATGGAAGGCTGGCGGCGGATCATGTCGATCAACGTCGATGGCGTGTTCCTCGGCACCAAGCATTTCGTCCCGCTGATGGCAGAAAGCGGCAAGGATTTCCGCGGCGGTGCCTCGATCATCAACGTCAGCTCGATCATGGGTCTCGTCGGCATGAACGAGGTTTCGGCCTATAATGCCAGCAAGGGCGCCGTGCGGCTGTTCACCAAGGGCATCGCCATCGAATTTGCGCAGAAGAAGACGCCGATCCGTGCCAATTCGCTGCACCCCGGCTTTGTAGAGACGCCGCTGCTCAAGGCCGGCTTCCAGCGCTGGGTCGATCAGGGCTTTGCCGAAAAGCCCGACGATCTGGTGGCAGGCGTGGTCGGCGCAACGCCGATCGGGCGGCTGGCGCAGCCTTCGGAACTGGCGTCGGCCGCGTTTTTCCTGGCCAGCGAGGATTCAAGCTACATGACCGGCGCGGAGCTGGTGATCGACGGGGGATGGACGGCGAAATGACAATCGCTCTCAACAATGTGGTCGCCGTCGTCACAGGCGCAGCGGGCGGGATCGGGCGTGAGCTGGTCAAGGCGCTGAAGGCCGCGAACGCCACGGTGATCGCCACCGACCTTGCGCCAGACGCGCAGATCGAAGGGGCGGACCATTACCTCAAGCATGATGTCACGAACGAGTCCGACTGGCAGGCCGTCGCGGCGCTGGTGCAGGACAAGTACGGGCGCCTCGATGCGCTGGTGAACAATGCCGGCTATTCGATCGTGACCAAGTTCGAAGAGACTCCGCTGGCCGATTTCCACCGCGTCAACGCGATCAACGTGGATTCGATCATCATCGGTACGCAAGTTCTGCTGCCGCTGCTGAAGGAAGGCGGCAAGGCGCGCACTGGCGGTGCTTCGGTGGTCAACTTCTCCAGCGTTGGCGGCCTGCGCGGGGCGGCGTTCAACGCGGCCTATTGCACCAGCAAGGCGGCGGTGAAGATGCTGAGCAAGTGTCTCGGTGCGGAATTTGCGGCGCTGGGCTACAACATCCGCGTCAACTCGGTGCATCCGGGCGGCGTGGACACCGGCATGCTGAACTCGATCATGGACCGCTATGTCGAGCTGGGCGCGGTGCCCTCGCGCGAGGTGGCGATGCAGGGCATCGTGGCCAACCACCCGATCGGCCGCATGGGTCGGCCTGAGGAAATGGGCGGCGGTGTGGTCTATCTGTGCTCTGACGCGGCGAGCTTTGTCACCTGCGCAGAATTCGTGATGGATGGTGGGTTCAGCCAGGTCTGATGAACGTTCGTTTAATTTTTTGTCACAAAATAGAAAGACAATACAGGGGTTTAGGGAAAAGATTCGTCATACTCTGTGATGAAAATGCATCATCCTGAACTAAAGTTATGGGGCTGCCCGGAAATGACCCTCCGGGCAGTTGACCCTGTTAATCTTTTAGTGGAATTCCCGGCCAAGCGCTCAGACGCGACCGATCAATGGGGATTTCCATGACGAAAATGACACTCCTGCGGGCAGCCATGCTCGTTTCTGCCAGCAGCATCGCCACCCTGGCATTCCCTGCCCTTGCGCAGGATGCGCAGACGGCCGAACCGCAAGTGGCCGAGCAGGGCGCAGAAGCGACCGAAGACAGCGGCACCATTGTCGTGACCGGCAGTCGCATCCAGCAGCGCGCCGACTACAATGCGCCCAACCCGATCGTGTCGGTAACGTCGGAAACCTTGCAGCAGGCCGGCAACGTCCAGATCGTCGAGACGCTGGCCCAGAACCCGGCGCTGCTGAACTCGCTGAGCGGCGCGCGCACCTCGGGCTCCAACGCCGACTTCGGTGCGGTCGGCGTGCAGTTGCTCGACCTGCGCAATCTTGGCGAGAACCGTACGCTGACGCTGGTAAATGGCCGGCGCCACGTCGCCAGCCTTGCCGGCACCGCCGCTGTGGACATCAACTCGATCCCGACCGACCTGATCGAAAGCGTCGACGTCCTGACCGGCGGTGCTTCGGCGATCTATGGTGCGGACGGCGTCTCAGGCGTAGTCAACTTCCGGCTCAAGCGCAATTTCGACGGAGTGGTCGCTTCCGGCCAGATCGGCATCTCGGATCAGGGCGACGCCGGGCAACGCTATGGCTCGGTCACTGCAGGGCGCAACTTCGCAGACGGCCGCGGCAACATTGCGGTGGCCTATGAATTCCGCGAGATCGACCGTGTCAGCAGCTTCCGCCGCGACTTTACCGGTGATCCGCGACGCAGCTTTGGCCTGGTCCGCAATCAGGCGGACCTGCCGGACAATCCGAACTTGCCCGACCGGGTGCCGACCAACGACCTGCGCTACGCCGACAGCTCGGTCGATGGTGCGATCGACCTCGACTTCGACGGGATCCCCGACTTCACCGGTTCCGGCAAGGTCTATGACCGTGGTCGTTTGCTGAGTTCCGCCGGCGGCCTGACGCAAGGCGGCGACAGCACGCCGCTGGCCGGCTACCAGGGCGACTTGCAGGCCTACAACCGGACCCACAACGTCAATCTGCTGGCGCACTATGATTTCAGCGATGCGCTGTCGGTCTATGTCGAAGGCAAGTACGTCAAGAACCGGACCTTCACGCAGAATCAGCCCTCGTTCGATTTCTTCACGTACCTGACGCCGGACAACCCGTTCCTGCAGGATCGCTACGCCGGCATCGCCGACACCAGCGGCGGTGCGCTGCTGTCGCGCGACAACTTCGACCTTGGCGTGCGCGGCGAACGCAACGATCGCGAGACGATCCGCGCCGTCCTCGGCTTCGAAGGCCGCATTTCGGACCATGCACGCTATGACGTGTCCTACGTCTTCGGGCAGACCAAGTCGAACATCCTCCTGACCAACTACCGCATCGCCGATCGCTATTTCGCGGCCGTGGATGCGGTGCGTGATGGAGCGGGCAATATCGTCTGCCGTTCGACCATCGACCCCACTGGCAACATCGATCCCAACAACTACGATGCACCGGCCACGACCTTCACGCCAGGCGCGAACAGCGGATGCCTTCCGCTGAACCTGCTGGGCAACGGCGTGCGCAGCCAAGCCGCACTGGATTGGGTCAACGCCGACATCGTGAACCGGGCGCGCATTCGCCAGAACGTGATCTCGGGATCGATCTCGGGCGACTTCGGCCAGTTCTTCGAACTGCCGGGCGGCCCGGTCGGCTTTGCGCTGGGCGGCGAATACCGCAAGGAGTCGAGCCGTTTCGTGCCCGACGATCTGCTTCAGCAGGGTGCGCTGGCCGACTTTTCGCTGCAGCTGCCCGAGCAAGGCTCGTTCGACGTCAAGGAAGCGTTTGCCGAGCTTTCGGTACCGGTCCTGCGAGAAATGCCTTTTGCGCACAACCTGACGCTGGGTGCGGCGATCCGCCTTTCGGATTATTCCACGGTGGGCAAGACGACCACCTGGAAGATCGACGGTACTTATGCGCCGATCCCCGACGTGACGTTCCGTGGCACGCTGTCTGAGGCAGTGCGCGCTCCGAACATCACCGAACTGTTTGCGCCGCGCAACGGTGGCTTCTCGTTCATCAGCGATCCGTGCGATCCGGTGTTCATCACCGAAGGCACGCAGTTCCGCGAGGCCAACTGCCGCGCTGTGCTGACTGCAGCCGGCCTGACGCCCGCGCAGATCGCAGCCTTCAACCCCGAGAACGATCCGACCGCTACGGTCAGCCTCCCCGGCTTCTCCGGTGGCAACCGCAACCTTCGCGAGGAGACGGCGCGGACGTGGACCGCTGGCGTGGTGTTGCGTCCCAGCTTCATCCCCGGCCTCGTCGCCTCGTTCGACTGGTGGGACATCAAGCTGAAGAACGCGGTGAACACGCCGACGGCCCAGGACGTTGCCGAACTTTGCGTCGACCAGCCGAGCCTCGACAACGTGTTCTGCCAGAACGTGGGGCGCGCAACCGGCACCGGCTATATCAACACTTACTTCGTGCAGCCGGTGAACGTGGCGAACTTCCGCACGGCAGGTGCGGACTTCCGCCTGAACTACAGCTTCCGGACGGACAAGCTCGGCTCGTTCAGCCTCAGCCTGATCGGCGGCTATCTCGACCGGCTCGAGTTCATCCCGACCCCGGGCGCGAACGTGGATATCGATCGTGAGGAAACCTACAGCCCCAAGTGGAACGCCACTGGCGACATTACCTGGAAGATGGATGGCGTGACGGTGAACTACGGCATCAGCTGGTTCAGCAAGACGCGTCGCTACGAGCTGGAAACACTGGCCGCCAACCCGGACATCGTCGCGCCCGAGTACTTGTGGATCAAGGAACGCTGGCAGCATGACGTGCAGGTGGCGTTCGACGTGGACGACAAGTTCCGCTTCTACATTGGCGGCAACAACATCTGGAACCAGAAGCCGGACCGCTTCTCCAGCAACTATCCGATCAGCTTCGTCGGCCGCTACCTCTATGCAGGTGCCCGCGTGACCATGTGATCGCCCAAGAGCTCTGATTGCGAAGGCCGGTCCCGCTGGGGCCGGCCTTTTGCGTTGTGGATCGCTTTGCAAGTGCCGCCTTGTTTCAGGGCAGGGTGACGACGCTGTGAGCAAATTTGGACTGGCCAATTCCCGTAGTCTCGGCTTTATGCTGGCGGCGCCATTGTGCCGCTGGCTCTGCCGAAGTCTCTGATTGTCATGCAGAATGTCCAAATGTCCGACCCAAATGACCGGCCCAAGTGTCGAACAGAGCAAAAAGTGCTTTGTGGTCAGGCCAAATTTTGCGTAAGTCATGAAGATTGGACGGTGAACCTTCGCCGGATTGGATCGACAGGCGCTTCGCTTCAGCTTCGATCAAGTTCCGAAGGGGCTGGCGGTCAGCAACGCAATAAGCAGAAGCTTACCTGGAGAGGTTGAATGGGGTCATTTCGAGCAGGTCGTGCGAGCGCAATCATTGCCGCTCCCGTCGCTTGCCTGATCATCGCCGGCACGTTGCCTGCCTTCGCGCAATCTCGGCGGGACGTGATGGTTCTGGATGCGGGCTGGCGGTTCTCGGCAGAAGACGTGGCCGAGGCGAGCGCCCCGGATTTTGCCGATGCGACGTGGACGCAGGTTTCGGTGCCGCACACCTGGAACCGGGTTGGTTACTACAAGCATGACCGTGGCGGCACGAACACGGCCGCTACAGTGGACAAGCGGCAGGGTATCGGTTGGTATCGCCTGCATTTTGCGACGCCGGCGGGCGCCAGGGGCAAGCGCCATTGGCTGGAGTTCGATGCGGCGAGCCGCGTGGCCAAGGTCTGGCTTAACGGCACCTATCTTGGCGAACATCGCGGCGGGTTCTCGCGCTTCAGGTTCGATGCCACGGCGGCGATGAAGGCTTCTGGAGAGAACGTGCTGGTTGTCCGGGTGGACAATGCACAGCCCAAGGCCGGTGGCTCCACCGCCGACGTCCTGCCGCTTTCGGGCGACTTCTTCGTGCACGGCGGGCTCTACCGGCCGGTGCGGCTGGTGACGACCGCACCGTTGCATATCGATCTCGCCGATGCCGGGGGGCCGGGCGTGCGCGCGACTACGGTAAAGGCCGACAAGGATCAGGCGCACGTCGACCTGGTAGTGCGGGTGCAGAACGATACGGCCAAGGCTTCCAAGGCCAGCGTCAGGGTGCGGCTGATCGACCGAGGCGGTGCCGAAGCGGCCAGCGCGACTGTTCCGGCGACGCTTGCGCCGAGCAAGGTCGGCGAGGTTGCCGCTAGGCTGACAGTGGCGGGTCCGCACCTGTGGCACGGCACTGCCGATCCCTATCTCTACGATCTGGTCACGCAGGTGGTTGCCGCCGATGGCACAGTGTCGGACGAAGTGCGCCAGCCCTATGGTCTGCGCACGATGGCGTTCGATCCAGATCGCGGCTTCATCCTGAACGGCCAGCCCTATCGCCTGCGCGGCGCAGGCTATCATCAGGACCGCGACGGCAAGGGCTGGGCCATTTCGCGCGAGGATGTGGCCGAGGATATTGCCACCTTGCGCGAGATGGGCGCGAACACGATCCGCCTGACCCACTACCAGCACGGGCAGGACGTGCACGATCTGGCCGACCGCGCCGGAATGGTGGTGTGGGACGAGATCCCGCTGGTTTCGGTGTGGACGCTGGGCGGCAGCAAGGTGCCCGATCCGGCGCTGGTCGCCAATGCCAAATCGCAGCTGACCGAATTGGTGCGCCAGAACCAGAACCATGCCGCTTCGGCCATCTGGAGCATCGCCAACGAGGTGGACTTCGGCAATTCGATCCCGTCTTTCATGTTTGGCGGGGCTGATGGGCGCGAGGTCGATCCCATGCCGCTACTGAACGAGTTGCAGAAGACGGCCAAGGCGCTCGATCCTTCGCGGCCGACGGCGCTGGCGACGTGCTGCGAGGCGCGGGCATTCGGCAATGATATTGAGATCCCCACGACAGCCGTGGCAGCGGACCTTGGCGGGGCCAACCGCTATTTCGGGTGGTACTTCGGCAAGCCCGGCGACCTCGGGCCGCATCTCGATGGACTGCGCGCCAAGCGGCCGCAGCAGCCGCTGGCCGTGACCGAATACGGCGCCGGCGGCGCGCTGACCATGCACACCGACAATGTGCTGGGCGGGCCGGCCGATTCACGCGGCGCGGCGCAGCCGGAGGAATACGAGAGCCATATTCACGAAACCGCGCTGGCGCAGCTGGATGCGCGGCCCTGGATCTATGCCACATGGCTGTGGAACTCGTTCGACTTTGCCACGACGGTGCGGACCGAGGGCGATGCGCAGGACATCAATACCAAGGGCCTGATCGCCTACGACCACAAGACCCGCAAGGATGCCTTCTGGTTCTACAAGGCGAACTGGAACCCCGAGCCGATGGTCCACATCACCTCGAAGCGCTATGTCGACCGCGCCTATCCGGTGACAGACGTGAAGGTCTACAGCAACACCGCGAGCACCGAGCTGCTGCTCAATGGCCGTTCGCTGGGGGTGAAGAGCGATTGCCCGCAGAAGGCCTGCGTGTGGGGCGGCGTTCGCCTGGACGAGGGCAGCAATGCGCTGGTGGCGCGGGGCGTCCACGCCGGCGGCACGGTCGAGGACAGCGCACGCTGGATGTTGACGCCGGAGACTGCGCGGCGCTTCGTGATCGATGCCGGAACGTTGCTGGCGGCGAAGAGCGAAGGGCGGGTGCTGGGTTCGGACAACTGGTTCGAGGGCGGGCAGGCGGGTTCGCTCGACAAGCCGGCCGACTTTGGCAAGCCTGCGGTGCCCACCGCGATTGCCGGAACGACCGACCGGGCCGCGCTGGCGACTTATCGCAGCGGCACTTTCTCTTACCGCGTGCCGGTGGCTGACGGGCGCTACAAGGTGACGCTGTGGTTTGCCACCGCGCCCACGCAGAAGGTGGGCACGTTCGAGGTGAAGAGCGGCAAGAAGACGCTGTTGCGCAAGTTCCAGCCAGCCATTCCGGCGAGCGGGGCGGTGGCTGAAGCGCGGACCTTCACGGTCAAGGCAAAGGGCAGCCTCGCGCTCGACTTCATCAGCGGTACCACCGATGCCCGGGTCTCGATGATCGAGATCGAGCGGCTGCGCTGACCTCAAGGCAACGGACAGAAGCTATGCTCAGGAAGCTCCCGCTGCGTTGGTGGATCATCGCGCTGATCACGCTCGGCACGATATTGAACTACTTGGCGCGCTCGACACTGTCGGTGGCGGCGCCGACGCTCAAGACCGAGTTTGCGATGACGACCGAGCAGTACAGCTGGGTCGTGCTCGCGTTCCAGGCGAGCTACACGGTGATGCAGACGGTTGCGGGCGCGGTGCTGGATGCGCTCGGCACGCGGCTGGGGTTCTTCCTCTTCGCCGTGGGCTGGGCGCTGAGCAACATGGCCCACGCGCTTTCGACCGGGTGGATGAGCCTTGCCTTCTTTCGCTCGCTGCTGGGCGCAAGCGAGGCAGCGGCAATCCCGGCGGGCACCAAGACCGTGGCGCAATGGTTCCCGGCGAAGGAGCGGCCGCTGGCCACCAGCCTGTTCCAGATGGGCACCAGCGTTGGCAACATGATCGCCCCGCCGCTGGTCGCGTTCTGCATCCTCGCGTGGAACTGGCAGGCGGCGTTCCTGGTAACCGGTGCGCTGAGCCTTGTCTGGGCCGGGATGTGGTGGTTCGGCTACCGCGATCCTGCGGTCCACCCGCGCCTTTCGCAGGCGGAACGCGACGCGATTGCCGCGATGAACCAGCCCGATGCGGCCAAGCCGGCAACCAAGGGGCAGGTGCTGCGCAGCCGTTCGTTCTGGGCGATTGCCGTGCCGCGCTTTCTCGCCGAACCGGCGTGGCAGACCTTCAACTTCTTCATCCCGCTCTACCTTGTGGCGGTGTGGAAGCTTGACCTGAAATCCATCGCGCTGTGGGCTTGGCTGCCGTTCCTGGCCGCCGACTTTGGCAGTCTGGCTGCGGGGCTGCTGCCGCCGTGGCTGATGAAGCGCGGCTCATCGATGCTGTCATCGCGCAAGATCACGATGACGCTGGGCGCACTTTGCATGGTGGGGCCGGCCTGCATCGGCCTTGCCACCTCGCCCGAGATGGCCATTGCCCTGTTCTGTATTGGCGGCTTTGCGCACCAGCTGCTCAACGGCGCGCTGATCACGCTCTGCGCCGACGTGTTCGACAGCCGCACCGTGGGCACGGCGAGCGGCATGGCCGGAACCTCGGCGTGGATCGGCGGCATGCTGTTCACGCTGCTGATCGGGCAGAGTGCCGACGTGTTCGGCTACAACCCGCTGTTCGTGGCGCTGGCGGGGCTTGATCTGTTGGCGGCGGTGGTGCTGTGGAGCCTGCTGCGGGCGAGGCCTCAGGCGGCATGACTGCTGTTTTAGGTCGTGAGCAAGAACGTTGAACAGCTGGATGGGGTGGTCAGCTGCCGTACCACTGCAACTTGCGCATAAGGTCACGCAAAGTGTCCTGCCCGGCCCACAGGGCTGAGGTCCAACCGCATTCTTTTGCTGCCGAAATGTTCTCAATTCTATCGTCGACAAAGAATATGGCTTCGGGCGGCAAGTTCGAAGCAGCTTCTGCAGCACGGTAGAAGGCACGGTTCGGCTTGCAATAGCCGAGATCGGCGGAATAATGCATTCCGTCGAAGCGATCTCGCAGTTTCAATTGGTCCCAGAGAAATGCAGCGCGCTCGTGCTCCTGGACTGTTGCGAGATAGAGTTCGAAACCCTCGGCTCGCAGGTCCTGCAATTCCTCCAGCAGCCGCTGGTCAAGATGTGCGTCGTTGCGGAACCAGTAATCGATCAAAGCATCCGGGGATGTCTCTGGCGCAATTTCGGCGAGGGCCGGGACCAAACGCTCCCGCAAAGCCGCGCGTCCATGCACGACATCGGGCCAGTCATGATTAAAGAATCTATGCTGCAAAGCCAGAAGGGAGATTCCAAGATCGATCTCAAGATTGGCTGACCAGCCTCCGGGGTTAGGGTGCGTGATCAGCACGCCATCCACATCGACCATGATGGCCCTGCGTTGCATGAACTGGGCGTCAGGAGCGCGGCGCGGGATGAGCGATCACCAACCGGTAACCTGCGTCATATTCATCTTCACTGCGAAGATGCCCGAACTTGCGGTCCCAATCTCCGCTTTCCAGGTCATGCGCCAATTCTGCAATCCCTGTCTGCAGACCCGGGAGCGACCAGAATGACGAGCTTCCCGACCTGATCCGCTCGTCCAGATAGGCCTCGGGCCTGCGCCAGTAGGCATAGAGGAACCCATCAGTGCAATCATGCGGAACCGGAACGGGCACAGTTGACACCGGTCCGAGCCAATCGGCGTAATGAGACATTGCCGGCATCTGGCGTTCATCGAGTACAGCTAGCTCAGGCAGATATTCGGTCAACCAAGGCCTTCACGAAGGATCGAATGTCAGCAACACGATAGGGCCGCGCGTCACACGCCTCATCTCTTGCAGGCCGGCGGCCTTGTCGGGCCAGTGGTGGATCGTGAGAATAGCCATTGCGGCATCGAATGACTGGTCATCAAACGGCAGTCCGTCGGCGCTTGCTTGCACCGCAGGCGCGGCATTTGCGTGGCGTTTGCGGATCATTTCGATCGATGGCTCGACAGCAGTCACCTGCCTGTCGGACGGCTCATACGACCCCGTTCCTGCTCCCACGTTCAGCACTGTCGAGGCCGCACCCAAAGCAAGATTGATCTGCGCAGCGATCCGGTAATCCGGCTTCCTCAACTGCTCGTAGTTGATCCCGATTGTGTCATATCGTGCGGCCATGCACAGCGGTTAGAGGAAATTGTGCGCCGCTGCCAGTAAGTCCGCAGAGACGTCGTGTCCGGAACGGCAGCTATTCGTGGGAAATGGCGGACAGCTGACGTTCCCACCATCCGGGAATCTGCCCGCGCGCCCTAGCAATCCCGCGGCGGGATCGCGCCCGAGCGCATGATTGTCCAACCAGCAAGGTCGTGCCCCGCTTTCGCAGCCTGTGCAACCGGTTCGCCACGAAGGCGCGCGCCAAGGTAGCCTGCGTTGAAGGCATCGCCCGCGCCGCTGGTATCAACGGGCTTCAGGACTTCGGCAGGAGCGAGGATCTGGCCATCGGGTAGGCGGCAGCCTTGGGCGCCGAGCTTGACGATGGTTTCGCTGCAGCCGAGGCCCTGCCAGTGGGCGGCGACGGTAGCGGCATCTGCCTCGCCCGAGAGCATGGTTTCATCCTCGAGCGTGGGCAGGCCGATGCTGGCGACGGCGATGGCGGCATCGCGCGCGGCTTGGGCAGTTTGCCGGTCGGGCCAGAGGCGCGGGCGGTAGTTGCCGTCGAAGGCGATGAGGCCGCCCTTGGCGCGGACCTTGCGGGCGAGGGCAAGCAGGGCCTCCCTGCCGTTTTCGGGCAGGATGGCCAGCGATATCAGCGAGAAGGCAAGCAGGTCAGCCGCTTCGGCATGGGCCAGGGCGGCCTCGATGCCGTTGCAATCGAACAAAGCGCGCGCCGCGCTTTCGCCGCGCCAATAGGTGAAGCTGCGCTCGCCCGCATCGTCGCAGGTGATCGCGTAGAGGCCGGGATTGCGCGCAGGGTGAGCGAGGACAAGGCTGGTGTCCAGCCCTTCGGCCGCCCACTGCGCCTTGATATCCGCGCTGAACGGATCGGTGCCGAGCGCGGTCAGATAGGCCGTCTCCACCCCGCTGCGGGCGAGGTGGATCGCGGTGTTGAGCGTATCGCCGCCATAGGCGAGGCGCCAGAGGCTGCCGTCCTGCGACAGCTCCAGCATCGCCTCGCCGACAAGGACTGCGCGCATCAGCGGCAGGCCGGGTTGGCGGCGCCAGGCATGGCGTAGAAGGCGATGGACTGGCCGGGCAGGGTGACCTTGCCGTTGACCGCCGTGCCTTCAAGGCCGGTCAGCTTGTAGTCCGCAGACAGGGCAGGGGCCTTGCCGTTGACCAGCACCGCGCGGGTGTCGAGCGGCTGCCCGGTCATCGTCCAGCCCATGCCCTTGCCGCCGAGGTTGACGCGCTGCGCGGCCTCGCCAGTATTGAGCGCCATGACAGTCACGCCACCGGGCTGGCCGGGCATGCAGTGGGCATAGAGCCGCAATGCGGGCGAGGGCGATGCCGGCGAGGCGAGCACGGTGCTGCCCATTGTGCGCTTCCACAGCACAGCGGCCCAGTAGTTGGGACGGGGCGTCAGGGTATCGCGGTCGATCAGGGCATAGTCGCTGGCGGCGAGCGTATTGTGCATGACGACCTGCAACCCTTGCTGCGCCAGCGCGGCGTTCTGGTTGAGGTAGCGGAAGGTGTCGAGGAAGGTCGAGGCCCATGGGCTGCCACCGCACGCGGCCTGAGCGGTTTCGGTGTTCCACATCGGCTTGCCGGGTTCGAACCGGTCGCGCAGCGCGGCGTAATAGCGGTAATCGCGCACGGTCATGTCGAGCCACTTGGCGGTGAGCGCGTCCGCCTTCTGTGCAGTGCCGATGCCAAGGCCCGCACAGCGCTGCGAGACGCTGCCGTAGAAGTGGTAGGAGACCCCGTCCACGCTGTTCGGGTTGGCCTGCATCATGTCTTCGCTGCTGACGTGGGTGCCCATTTCCGCGGGCACGGGCACGTCCTTGAGCAGACCAGCCTCACCAACACCGCCGGCGCCCAGAATCTTCATCTCGGGCACGGCCTTGCGCGCCCAATCGCGGAACAGGCGGAATTCGGCGCCGTAGTTGGCAGCGGTGTAGCCCTTGGGCATCTGCGGCGCGGCGCTGGGCATGTTGGCTTCGTTGAAGAACTCGGCGGCGTAGAGCGAGCCGCCCGCCTCGCGGGTAAGATCAACCAGGCGCTGCGCTTGCGCTGGCGTCCACACGCCATTGGCATCGCGCGTGCCGTTGCTGACGGCGAAGCTGGTGACGATGGGCGCATCGACGGCCTTGGAGAAGGCGACCACGTTCTTCCACTGATCGCGGGTCAGCACCTGCACGAAGCCTGCGGGCGGGGCGGAGAGATGTTCGCCTTCGGCTTCAAGGTAGGTGTTATTGGCCCAGGTGCCGCTGACCCGCACGAGGCTGGGGCCGAGTGCCTTGGCCAGCGCGACGAGCTTGGGATCGGTCAGGTCGATCGGCGGGCGCTGGCGATAGCGTTCGTCCGCCGGGCCGCCATAGGGCGCCCAGAAGCGGCCGCCGGTCACTTCGACCATCTCGATGTTGTAGGACTGATAGCGATCGCTGACGGTACCGACCTTCGCGAGCTTGGCAAGCTGGAGCGAGGGGGCGGGAACGGACGTCGCGCCGGTCAAGGCAACCATGGCGGTCGCCGCAAGAAATGCCTTCTTCATGATATCCTCACTGTTGTCGTTGTTGTCCTACCAGTTCCACATTGTTCCGTCTTCGAGCCGTGCGACGGGGAGGTATGCTGGTTTGTATGGGTATTTGGCGGCGAGTTTTTCGTCGATGTCGACGCCGTGTCCGGGGGTATCGCCGATGAAGAGTTCGCCCTTTTCGAAGTGGTAGTCGTGGGGGAAGACTTCGTCGGTTTCGGGGGTGTGGCGCATGTATTCCTGGATGCCGAAGTTGGGGACCCAGGTATCGAAGTGGAGGGCGCAGCCCATGGTGACGGGCGAGAGGTCGGTGGCGCCGTGGCAGCCGGTGCGGATCTGGTAGAGGCTGGCCAGATCGGCGATGCGGCGCAGGTGGGTGAGGCCGCCGGCACCGACGACGGTTGCGCGGATGTAGTCGATCAGCTGGTTCTGGATGAGATCCTTGGCATCCCAGATGGTGTTGAAGATCTCGCCCACGGCCAGCGGGGTGACGGTGTGCTGGCGCACCAGCCTGAAGGCTTCCTGGTTCTCGGCCGGCGTGCAGTCTTCCAGCCAGAACAGCTGGTAGGGCTCGAGCATCTTGCCGAGATTGGCCGCTTCCTGCGGGGTGTAGCGGTGGTGGCCGTCATGCAGCAGGTGATGGTCGAAGCCGTAGGTCTTGCGCAGCTCCTCGAACATCTTGGGCACATAGTTCAGCGCCTTGCGCGTGTCCCACCCCGTGACCGAGGGCAGGGCAGCATCGGCCGGTTCGTAGTAGAGCTTGCCGCGGCCCACGCCATAGGCATCCTTGATGCCGGGCACGCCGGTCTGGGCGCGGATCGCCTTGTAGCCCATGTCGATGTAGTGGCCGACCGCTTCCACCGTCTCGGCAATGTCCGCGCCGTTGGCATGGCCATAGACCATGATCCCGTCGCGGCTGCGGCCGCCCAGCAACTGGTAGACCGGCATGCCGGCCATCTTGCCCTTGATGTCCCACAGCGCCATGTCGACCGCGGCGATCGCGCGCATGGTGACAGGTCCCCGGCGCCAGTAGGCCCCGCGATAGAGATACTGCCAGATATCCTCGATGCGGCGCGGGTCCATGCCGATGAGGCAGGGGATGACGTGCTCCTCGAGATAGGCGACGACCGAGAGCTCGCGGCCGTTGAGGGTGCCATCGCCGATGCCGTAGACGCCCTGGTCGGTCTCGATCTTCAGCGTCACGAAGTTGCGGCCCGGGCAGGTGACGATGACGCGGGCGGCGGTGATTTTCATGGGGGGACACTCGCTAAGGACAGGCGGATTGTGGTAATACCGATTGACGGACCGGTTTCGGTCTGTCAAGTTTCTTGAATTGGTAATACCAGAAAGTTTCCATGACAACTGGCAAATCACACGACCGGCTCTATCAGGATCTCGCCCGCTCGCTGCTCGATGAACTGGCCAGCGGGCGCTATCCGGTGGGCAGCCGCCTGCCGGCCGAGCGCGACCTTGCGCTGCGCTACGAGGTGAGCCGGCCGACGGTGCGCGAGGCGATCATCGCGCTCGAAGTGCAGGGGCTGGTCGAGGTGCGGGTCGGCTCGGGCGCCTATGTGAAGCGGCTGCCCGGCGAGAACGACCGTCCCGGCTTCAACGTGACCGCGTTCGAACTGACCGAGGCGCGGCTGCTGTTCGAGGGCGAGGCAGCGGCACTGGCCGCCACGCAGATGACCGACGAGGACCTTGCCGAGATCGAGGTGCTGGTCCAGCAGATCGCCGAGGAGAACCGGAGCCCCAACGGCACCGAGACCGCCGACCGCGCGTTCCACCTCGCCATTGCCAAGGCGACGCGCAACGTGGCGGTCTACAACACCGTGGCGCAGCTGTGGGACCTGCGCGGCACATCGCCCGAGGCCGCGCTCCTGCACGAGAAGGCCCGCCACGCCAACATCAAGCCGGTGGTCGAGGAGCATACCGCGATCCTCGAGGCCCTGCGCGCGCGTGACCCCAACGCCGCCCGCACCGCCATGCGCACCCACCTCTCCGCCGTGCTCGACGGCCTCCTCTTCGCCACCGAAGAACGACTCCTCGCCGAAGCACGACGAGCAACACAAGCCAAACGCGATCGCTACGCCAAAGCCACGGCGTGATGGTGGAAAGGCGCGCGCAGACCGCGCAGCTTTGAACGGATGAAATGCGAGACCTTGGAATGACGGCACCGTACCCGGAGCTTGATCCGGATCTGGTCTATGACCTGCTGGTCATCGGCGGCGGCATCAATGGAGCGGGCATTGCCCGCGATGCCTCGGGACGCGGTCTTCGCGTTCTGCTGGTCGAGCGCGACGATCTTGCCGCGCACACATCATCGGCGAGCACCAAGCTGATTCACGGCGGCTTGCGCTACCTTGAGTACTACGAGTTCCGGCTCGTACGGGAATCGCTGCAGGAGCGCGAGCGGCTGATCAGGATCGCTCCGCACATCAGTTGGCCGCTGCGCTTCGTGCTGCCGCAACCCAAGGGTGGGCGGCCGGGGTGGATGATCCGGATCGGGCTGTTCCTTTATGACCACATCGCCGGGCGGCACAGCCTGCCCAAGTCGCATGGGGTGAACCTGCGCGAACCGCAATGGGGCAAGGGGCTGAAGCCGGGGCTGTCCAGGGGCTTCGTCTATTCCGACGCATGGGTCGATGATGCGCGCCTCGTCGTGCTCACTGCCATCGACGCGGCGCAGCGCGGGGCGACGATCCTGACCGGAACCGCAGTCACGGGGGCGGAGCAGCAGGGCGATGCCTGGACGGTGGCCCTTGAACCGAACGCCGATGCGCCGCAACCAGCCATCGCGGCGCCCTGCACGGTGCGCGCGCGCACGATCGTCAATGCTGCCGGCCCCTGGGTGGCGAGCATGCTGGGCTCGGTCGCGGGTGCGAAGCGCGATGGGGCGATCAAGCTGGTCAAGGGCAGCCATATCGTGGTGCCGCAGATCTATCCGGGCGACCATGCCTTCATCCTGCAGCAGGACGACGGCCGGATTGTCTTCACCATTCCCTATGAAGGTCAGTTCACGCTCGTCGGGACGACTGACGTTGCCGTAGGCGAGGACGAGCGGGCGCGGCCGAAGATCAGTGCGGAAGAGGTCGAATATCTGTGTGCGGCCACGAACAGGTACTTCGAGCGGCAGATTGCGCCTGCCGATGTAGTCTGGACCTATTCGGGCGTTCGTCCGCTGTTCGACGACGGGCAGGAGGATGCCAAGGCCGTCACCCGCGATTATGTGCTGAAGCTGGGACGCTCGGAGGGACCGCAGGTGTTGAGCGTCTTCGGCGGCAAGCTGACGACCTATCGGCGTCTTGCCGAACATGCGCTCGATGATCTGAAGCCATGGCTGGCCGGATCGGGAGATGCCTGGACGGACCTTTCGCCGCTCCCGGGCGGTGAGCTTGGCGCGGCCGGTTTCGACGGGTTTCTGAAACAGGCCCGCGAGAGGTGGCCCTTCGTTCCAGCCGCAACCATGAAGCGCATGGCGCACGCCTATGGCACGAGGCTCGCCATGATCCTCGGGGATGCGCAAGGTTGGCAGGACCTTGGCACCGATTTCGGCGGAGGCCTGACCGAAGCCGAGGTGCGCTATCTGCAGACCCACGAGTGGGCGCGCAGCGCGGAGGACGTGCTGTGGCGACGCAGCAAGCTCGGCCTCACTGCCGCGACAGACGTGGCCGAGAAGCTGGCGTATTGGTTCAAGGCGAACGCCTGACAAGGGTCTGGGGGAAATGGGAATGGGTGATCTCGTACTGGCGATAGACCAGGGCACGACCTCGACACGCGCCCTGGTGTTCGATGGCTCGCGGCGCGTGGCGGCGAGTGCGCAGCGCGAATTTGCACAGCACTATCCGGCCGATGGCTGGGTCGAGCATGATCCGGAGGAGATCTGGCGCGATACCCTGCAGACCTCGCGCGAGGCCCTGGCCAAGGCCGGTGCAAGCGCCGACGATATTGCCGCGATCGGCATTACCAACCAGCGCGAAAGCGTTGTCCTCTGGGACCGGGCGACGGGCGAAGCGCTGCACAACGTGATCGTCTGGCAGGATCGGCGCACCGCGGATACTTGTGCCGCATTGCAGGCGCAGGGCCATCAGGCGTTCGTTCACGAAAAGACCGGCCTGCTGCTCGACCCGTATTTCTCGGCGACGAAGATTGCCTGGCTGCTCGATACTATCCCCGGAGCGCGCGAGCGTGCCGAGAAGGGAGAGCTGGCCGTCGGCACCATCGACACATTCCTGCTGTGGCGGCTGACCGAAGGGCACAGCCACAAGACCGATGTGACCAATGCCAGCCGGACGCTGCTGTTCGATATCGTGGAGCAGCGCTGGTGTCCCGAACTGCTTGAACTGTTCCGGGTGCCTGCCGCGCTGCTGCCCGAAGTCTGCGCCAGTGCCGCCGACTTCGGCATGACGAGCCTGCTTGGCGGGAGCATCCCCATCTGCGGCATTGCCGGAGATCAGCAGGCAGCCCTGGTCGGTCAGTCCTGCTTTGCGCAGGGTCAGGCCAAGATCACATATGGCACCGGCGGCTTCATGCTGCTGAATACCGGCACGACCGTGGCGCGTTCGCGCAGCCGCCTGCTCAGCACGATCGCGTATCGGATCGATGGCGAAACGCACTATGCGGTGGAAGGCTCGCTTTTCGTGGCGGGCGCGGCGATCAAGTGGCTTCGCGACGGGCTGGGCATCATCGTCGAGGCGAAACAGACGCAGGAGATGGCGGCGCGACTGCCAGACAACGGCGGCGTATATATGGTGCCAGCTTTCGTCGGCCTGGGCGCGCCGCACTGGTGCACTGAAGCCCGCGGCATGCTCGCCGGCCTGACCTTTGATTCGAGCGCCGCGCACATCGCCCGCGCGGCGCTCGAATCGGTGGCCTTTCAGACAGCCGATCTGGTTGCCGCGATGGAACAGGATGGGGCCGGGGCGCTGGCATCGCTGCGCGTCGATGGCGGGATGGCGGCGAACGACTGGTTCTGCCAGTTCTTGGCGGACATCCTCGACATTGTTGTCGAGCGTCCTGCCAATCTCGAGACGACGGCTCTGGGAGCAGCGATGCTGGCCGGGCATCGGTGTGGTGGCTGGCCGGACGTGCTGGATGGGGCCGCGGCTGTCGAGGGTCTATCGAGATTCGAACCGGCGATGGAAAGCAATCAGCGAGAGCGTCTGAGGAGCGAATGGCGGGCTGCTATCCGCCGTGCCACGCTGACTTGAGATGTGGCAGATCCCGGAATCTGGCCTGACCAAACCTGTCATTGCATCTCGAGTCCGCGACTGCAGCCGCAGCTTTTGCGTGGAATCGGGCAATAAAAGTCGATAGAATACCACTTGGAATGAAACATCTGACCAATATGTGACCTTACCTGTAAAACCAGTCTTGCATCTGGCTAGGCCATTTGGTAATAGACCTCCGTTCGAGGCGGATAACGGTCCGCGCATGAGGAGGGGTTTCATGAAGTGCATCCGTAATTCACTTGGTGTCAGCGCCATGGCCATGGCGATCGCCTTTGGCGCGCAGGCCGCATGGGCGCAGACTGCAGCGGAAGACGCCGCTCCTGCCGATACCGGCGAAATCATCGTGACTGCGCAGAAGCGCGCTGAAAACGTGCAGAACGTGCCGCTGGCCGTGTCCGTTGTCGGTCCGACGCAGCTGGCTGCTGCCGGCGTGCGTGACTTTGGCGACCTCGGCAAGATCTCGCCCTCGCTGACCATTCGCCCTGCCGAGCATCCGGTCAACGCCAACGTCTCGCTGCGCGGCGTCGGCACGTTCGCTTTCGGCATCGGCGTGGAGCCGAGCGTTGCCGTGCTGGTCGACGAAGTGCCGCTGGCCTTCCAGGCTCGCGCGTTCAGCGACCTGCCCGATATCGAGCGCATCGAAGTGCTGCGTGGCCCGCAGTCGACACTTTACGGCAAGGCGGCTTCGGCCGGCCTGATCAACCTGATCACGCGCAACCCCACTGACGAGCTGAAGATCCGCGCCAACGCCACGGCCACCACCGACAGCGAATATGGCGCCAACTTCAGCGTTTCGGGTCCGATCAGCGACACGCTCGGCTTCGTGGTTTCCGGTGCCTATTCCAAGTGGGATGGCAACGTCCGCAACCTGTTCAACGGTAAGAAGGTCAACGGCCGCGAATCCGGCAGCGTTCGCACCAAGCTGCGCTGGGAGCCTTCTTCCGATGCCAGCGTGACGCTGTCGCTCAACTACATGAGCGGCAATACCACGGTGGGCCGCCCCTATATCCGCATGACCGAAGGCCTGCGCTTCCGTGGCACCGGCCAGTTGGCGACAGTCGTCATGCCAGGCGTCAAGCCGGGGCCGGAAAACACCAACATCAGCAACAACTACAACGCCCGTACCAACTATGAAGGTGGCGGCGGCAACCTGCGTGGCGAATTCACGCTGGGCGATCACACGCTGGTTTCGATCACCTCGTACGACAGCTTCGAGCTGAACGACTACTTCGACTCGGATGAAACCTCGTCGAGCCTCGCCTCGGAAAACAACATCCAGACCGGCACCTTCCGCTCGAACCTGTTTACCCAGGAAGTGCGCCTGCTCTCGGACGGTTCGAAGCCGTTCCGCTACACCGTGGGCGCCTACTATGCGAACGTGGACTTCGAGCGCCCGTTCTATCGCGGCCCGGCGTTCTCGCTGGCCAACTGGTTCGCCACCTCGAAGTCCAGCCAGATCGCTGCCTTCGTGCAGGCTGACTGGCAGTTCATGCCCAATGCAACCTTCACCGGCGGCGCGCGCATCCAGAACGAGCGCATTGGCTATACCTTCAAGGATATCCAGAACGGCAACGCACAGTTCGCCGGCAACGCCTCTGACACGGCTGCAACCTATCGTGCCAGCCTGCGCTATGAGTTCACGCCGACGATCAGCGCATTTGCGACCTACTCGACCGGCTACAAGGGCCAGACCTACGACCTGACCACCGGCTTCAATGCAAACCGGGCCAATGCCGGTCCGATCAAGCCTGAAACCTCGCGCGACATCGAATTCGGTCTGCGCACCCAGCTCTTCGATCGCAAGCTTACCTTCAACGTCACCTACTTCGACACGACCTACAAGAACCTGCAGGCGCAGGCTGTGGAAGTGCTGCCCGACCTGACCACCAACTTCCGCCTGACCAACGTCGGCAAGCTGGGCACGAAGGGCGTGGAAATCGACGCGGGCTTCCGTCCGAGCGACCTGTTCAACCTGAACACCTCGATCGCGGTGCTCGATGCCAAGTACATCAGCTTCCCGTCGTCGCCATGCTTCCCGAACCAGTCGGCGGCACAGGGTTGCGATCGCACGAAGTCTCCGGCCTTCCAGAACCTGACCGGCGAGCGCGCCGTCCAGGCGCCGAGGCTGAAGTTCAACGTGACCGGCGAAGTGACGCCTTCGCTAACGGAAAACATCCGCGGGTTGATCCAGGCAAACGTCCAGTACACCGGTAGCGTGTTCTACGTGGCGCGCGATCCGCAGACCTTCCAGAAGGAGTTCACGATCGTGAACCTTTCGGTCGGCGCGCGCGATGAAAGCCGCAAGTGGGAAGTGGCGGCATTCGTCAACAACCTGTTCGACGTGCAGTACTACCCCTCGCTGATCAATAACTCGGGCGTGTGGGGCGGCGGCAGCAATATCGCTACCGCAGCAATTCTCCCTCGTGATTTCCGCCGCTATGGCGGGGTTCGGGCCAGCCTGAACTTCTGATCACGGATGGCCGGGCGCGAAGAGCGCCCGGCCATTTTTCTTTAAGGACTGCGACCGGCCAAGCACTGCAAGAGCAGGCCCGGTGGCAGATATGCGCCCGGATAAGTACGGCAGGAGAGAGCATGCGCGTGGCACGGTTCGATCAAGCATTTCTCGGCCCGCTTCTGGCGGGCGCATTTGCATTCGCGACGCAGGCTCTTGCCGCGGAGTCCGTCTTCACGACGCTGCCGCTTGCCACTGTCGATACTGCGCCATTGCTCGTATCGGCCGACATGCGCGATGGCGTGGACCTATCGGGCGAATGGAACTGGTCGATCGACCCCTACCGATCGGGAATTGCCGGCTTCCACGGTGAAGCGCCCAACCGGACCGAGCAGCGCTGGCTCGACATCGATGTGCGCAAGACGCTGGCGCGGGACAACCGTGAGCTGTTCGAGTTCGATCTTGACCATGACCGCAAGGTCAAGCTGCCGGGGTCGTGGCTCGCTGCCTCGCCGGAAATGCGGCATTATCAGGGCCTCGTATGGTATCGCCGTCATTTCGACAGTCCGGCGGGGCGCAAGGGCCGTTATTTCCTGCGTTTTGGCGCTTCGAACTATGCCACGGTCGTCTTCGTCAACGGTCAGCCGGTCGGTCGGCACGAGGGCGGCTTCACCCCCTTTGCCTTCGATGTGACCCGGCTGCTGCGTGATGGCGACAACCAGATCACCATCGGGGTCGATTCGGCGGCCACTGCCGCTACCGTGCCGCCGCCGGTCACCGACTGGGAAAACTATGGCGGCGTCACGCGCGACGTGAAGCTCGTCCACACCAGCGACACTTACGTCGATAGCGCCTGGGTGCGGCTGACGCGCGAGGGCAAGATCGCTGTCGATGCGCATCTCGATGGACCGGCGGCGGCGAACCAGCCGGTGCAGCTGAAGGTCGCCGGGCTGCCGTTTGACCTGAAAGGTCGAACCGACGCGCAGGGCAACTGGCGCGCCACGGCGGCTGCGCCGCGCGCCTTGATGCGCTGGACGCCCGAGAACCCGAAGCTTTACGACGTTACGCTGGCAGCGGGCGATGACACATGGCGCGACCGGGTCGGTTTCCGGACGATCGAGCGCAAGGGTGCGGACATCCTGCTCAATGGCAAGCCGGTGTTCCTGCGCGGCATCTCGATGCACGAGGAAGAGATTGCGGCGAACCCCGCCCGCGTGATCACGCCCGACAATGCGCGGGCGCTGCTGGGCGAGATCAAGGACGGCCTCCACGGCAATTTCGTGCGCCTTTCGCACTATCCCCATTCCGAAGTGATGACCCGCACCGCCGACGAGATGGGGCTGCTGGTGTGGAGCGAGGTGCCGGTTTACTGGATGGTGGCATGGTCCAACCCGTCCACGCTGGCGACGGCGCGCAACATGCTGGCCGAGAACATCCTGCGCGATCGCAACCGTGCCTCTGTGGTGATCTGGAGCGTTGCCAATGAAACGCCGGTAAGCGATGCGCGCAACGCCTTCCTTCGCACGCTGATCGGTGACGTGCGGCGCCTCGATCCCAGCCGCCTTGTCAGCGCGGCCCTGCTGGTCGAGCGCGACAAGGCCGCGACGGTGCCGACCATGACGATGGCCGATCCGCTGGCGGACGATCTCGATATCGTTTCGATCAACACCTACAACGGCTGGTACACGCCCGACCGTCTGGCCGATCTGCCAAGCAGCGTGTGGAACCTGCCGGCCGACAAGCCGCTGATCTTTTCGGAGTTCGGCGCCGACGCCAAGGCCGGGTTCCACAGCCCGGACGGCATGCAGAAGTTCTCGGAAGAATTTCAGGCCGAGTTCTATCGCAAGACACTGGATATGGCCGACCGCGTGCCGACCTTGCGCGGAATTTCACCATGGATCCTGAAGGACTTCCGCTCGCCGCGCAGGCAGAACCCGGATTTCCAGATGGGCTGGAACCGCAAGGGCCTGATTTCCGAGACGGGTCAGCGCAAGCAGGCGTTCAGCGTGCTTGCGGAATACTTCGCCCGCAAAGCCGGAGAGCCCAGCAAGTGAAGCGTCTTTCTGCCCTGATACTCAGCCTCGTTGCCGTCCCGGCGCTCGCCGCACCGGGGGACTGGGTCAAAGGGGTGCTGCCCGTGGCAACGCCTCCTGCAATGGCCAGCGTCGATCTGCCGGTGACCCTCCCGCGCGCCAACCCGGCGCATGAGGCCTGGGCCCAGCAGACACCCGACCAGCGGCTGGTATACAATGTGAGCAAGCCGCAACTGATCGTCTGGCCGAGCAGCCTGCCGGCCGATGCCGAAGCTCCGGCGGTGCTTCTGGTGCCGGGCGGGGGCTTCCAGTTCCTGGCCATGGACAACGAAGGCTTTGATGTGGCGCGCCGGCTCGACAGCTTGGGCGTCCGCGTGTTCATCGTGAAGTACCGCACGCAGCCGGTGCCTGACAGCATCGACGGGTTCAAGGAAGCGCTCGGCAACCTGTTCCAGAAGGGCGCGCCGGTTGACCTGACGAACCGCGACTATGCCGTGGCCGATACGCAGGCGGCGATCAGGCTGGTGCGGAAGAATGCGGCGCGCTGGCACGTCAATGCCGCCAAGGTGGGCATCCTCGGCTTTTCGGCAGGGGCGATGACGACCCTGGCAACGACGCAGGCGAATGCTGCAGACGCGCCGCCGGACTTTGTCGGCATGATCTATGGGCCGACCGAGAAGTCGGAGGTTCCCGCCAACGCCCCGCCGCTGTTCGCCGCCATTGCCGCTGACGACCGCTTTTTCATCAAACAGGATTTCGGGCTGTTCCATGCCTGGCGCCAGTCCGGCGCGAAGGTGGAGTTCCACCTCTACAGCGCGGGCGGCCACGGCTTTGCCTCGCAGCCCAACGGCACGACAAGCGATGCCTGGTTCGACCAGTATGCCCTTTGGCTGAAGGCCAACGGTATCGTCAGCCGCTGACGCCGACTTATCCGATCCACCACTGCCAATGGCAGTTCCAACTACCGGCCCGAGTGCGCAGTGCATTCGGGCCGGTTTTTTGCGGGCTTCAGACCCGCCAGTCGACGACCTTGCGCTGCAGCCCCAGGACTTGCGCTGAACGCAGCGGCAGCACGGTGCCATTGACGCTAATCGTCCGCTGCTCGCGCTCCGGCACGGCAAACGACAGGACCGGCGAGGGCGCCGGATTGGGGCCACGCCATGCCGCTTGAATGTCGATGGTGGTGGCAGATGTGCGGATGGTCGCCTGCCACATCGGCGGCTGCGCCGGATCCGGCCACGCATCGCCAGCTTCGTCATAGCCGGTCCACTCGAGGCGGCTGTCGCCCGGTGCGAGCAGCAGCAGCACGGCAGGCTGCGGCGCTGGCGGGACAAAGCCGCCCGGAGCGATGTCAACGAGGTGGGCCGAGCCTTCACGCGCGAGGACAGGCGGAAGTCCTTCTGCCGGAGCGGGCAGATCATGCACCTTGCCGCCTTCAAGAAGACGGTCGTCGCGCAGGTCGATCCAGCGGGTGGGGCCGGGGAGGTAGGCCTGAACCGAGCCGACGCCCTTGTCGAGCGCCGGGGCGACCAGCAGGTTCGGCCCGAGCATATAGGCGTCGGCGTCGGTCCACGCCTGCAGGTCTTCCGGAAAGTCCAGCCACAGCGGCCGCGTCACGACATCGTACTGAGCGTGATGCCGCCACAGCAGATCGTGCAGGAGTGGCACCAGCGCCCGGCGCAGGTTCATCATGCCGACAATCGCCGGGGTAGTTTCGGGGTACATCCACGGCTCGTTCACCGTGCCGTCGCTGTTCCAGCTGTGGATCGAGAAGCGCGGCATGAGGATGCCCGCCTGCACCCAGCGCAGCAGCAGTTCCGGCTCGGGCGAGGGGCCGGCAAAGCCGCCGATGTCGTGCCCCGTGTTGGAGACCCCGGACAGGGCGAGGCCCAGCCCCATCTTCTGGTTGTAGCGCAGGGTCTTCCACGCGGTGAAGTTGTCGCCGGACCAGGTCTGCGCATAACGATGCATCCCGGCCATGCCGCTGCGGGTGACGAGATAGGGACGCTCGTTGGGGCGATAGGCGATCTGCGCGGCGCGGGAAGCGCGCATCATCAGCAGCGTCTGGGTCGGGCGCTCCGCAGCGGCGGGCCGGGGAGACCCGAATCCGGCAAAGCGCGCGCTCTTGTCCCAGATCTCGTATTCGTTGTTGTCGTTCCACGTGGCGCGCATGCCGAAGCTGAGCAGCTGTCCGGTCACCTGCTCGCGCCACCATGCAGCAGCTTGCGGATTGGTGAAATCGAGATAGCTGCCCAGTTCATCCCAGAACAGGCACTCCACCGGCTGGCCGTTCGCGTCGCTGACGAACCATCCTTTCGACGCCAGTTCGGCATAGCGGGGATGGGACAGCAGGAGCGCTGGCTTGATGTTGGGAACCAGCTCGACGCCCGCATCGGCATAGCTTTTGACGAAGCCCTCGATGTCCGGGAACTTGTCGCGGTTCCAGTTGAACACGTAGCGCTTGTCGCCGATCGAGGTGTAGCCCGATGACAGGTGGAACGAGGTGCAGGGGACGCCGTGCTTTTCGAGGCCTGCCAGAAACTCGCCCATCTGCTCCTGCGCGTTGGGGGCATCGGTATAGAGCATGGTCGAGCCCGAATAGCCGACTGACCAGCGCGGCATGAAGGCGGGGCGGCCGGTCAGCCAGGTAAAGCGCTGGGCCACGGCGGCCGCATCCGGCCCGGCGATCATGTAGTAGTCAAGATCGCCGCTCTCCGCGCGCATATAGCGATAGTGCGGGTGGTAGTTGGAATGTTCGTGCCCGAAATCGAACACCGGATCGGCCAGGGTATCGTAGAACACGCCATGTGCCGCGCCCCCGCCGTCGACCACCAGCACCCACGGGATGGACTTGTAGAGCGGATCGTCGCTCTGCGCGTCGTAACCCATGCAATCGACATTGGTCAGGCGCAGGCGGCGTCCGGCGCGATCCATGTCGCCGCTGCGCTCGCCCAGCCCGTAATAGCGCTCGCCCGGGCGGCGCTTGACGTAGTGGTAGGTTGCCTCGTCCCACCAGCCGAAGTTGTAGGCCTGGGTAGGGCGGTCTTCGGAAATGAGCTGCCAGCCATCCGCCGTGGCCTGATGCCAGGTGCAGAGCAGACCTTCGGTTCTGATGGTAAGCTTCAGGCGTGACGTAGCGATGACGATCTGGCCGCCTGTGTCCTCCAGCGTAAAGGCCGGGGCGGAAAAGCCGCTCGTGTCCATGCGGTCGCGGCCCGGTTCGGCAATGTCTTCGGCGCCCGGCGCTATGGTCCAGCTGGGCGGGGACGTGACTTCGCCATTTGCCAGCAAGAGCACCCGCATCACGTCGTCTTCGAGAACGAAGACGTGGGCCACCGCGGCGGTATCGGAGCCGAGCGTAACGCGCGGTCCGCTGGTTTCGGATACGGAGAAACGTGGCGGTGCGGAGAGGCGGGCGCGGCGGGGAGGGGAGAGGTCGTTCATCAACTCAGGCTTTCGCGAAGGCAAGGCGGCGGCGCAGGGCGAGGAGCCAGATCGCGCCGATCAGGTCGAACAGGCCAAGGCAGGCGAACAGTGGCGCAAAGCCGATCTTGTCCGCGAACTGGCCGATGGCGAGCGAGAACAGCAGCCCGCCGGTCCATCCCGCCATGCCGACGAGGCCGTTGGCCTTGGCGATGTCGGACTTGGGGAAGACGTCGGCGGACAGGGTATTGATCAGCACCGAGATCACCTGATGGGCAAAACCGCCGATGGCGAGCAACCCGATTGCCGCATAGGGGCTGGCGACAAGTCCGACGCAACCCGGTGCGATCATCAGCACGGCACCGATCCAGATGCCGGCAATGCGCGATCCTTCGAGCGACAAACCCTTCCAGCGCTGCAGCCAAGGCGCGAGATAGCCGCCAAGGATGCCGCCAGCGTCAGCCGCAAGGAACGGAACCCACGCGAAAAGGGCAATCTGGGTAAGATCCCAGCCGCGCTCCTTGGCGAAATAGAGCGGCACCCAGAAGCTGAACGTCTGCCATGCGGGTTCGGCAAGGAAGCGCGGAACGGCGATGGCCCAGTAGCGCCACGAGCCAATGATGGAACGGATCGTCGTTGCGGATACCGGGACAGGGCGCTGGCCCTCCTGAATCTCGGCCAGTTCCTCGGCACTGACATAAGTCGCATCCTGTGGCGAGCGATACCAGCGATACCACGCCACGGCGAAGATCAGCCCGATGCCTCCGGTGACGACGAAGGCGGCTTGCCAGCCATAGTGCTTGGCCAGCAGCGCGGCCATCACCGGCGCGATCACTGCGCCCAGCGCGGTCCCCGCATTGAACCAGCCGGTGGCAACCGAACGCTCTCGGTCAGGGAACCACTCGCCAATGGTCTTCATGCCCGCGGGGATCACCGCGGCTTCCGCCATGCCGAGCAGGCCACGAAATGCCGCGAGCGAGAGCCAGCCCCGCGCAAAGCCATGCGCCATGTTGGCGACGCTCCACGCCACCGCGAAAAGGGCAAAGCCTGCGGTCAGGCCGATCCGGTCGATCAGCATGCCGCCGATCGGCTGCATGATCGTGTAGGCCAACTGGAAGGCGCCGACGATGTAGGAATACTGCTCTGTGGTGATCTGCAGATCGAGCTTGAGCTGCGGCGCCAGCGCACCCAGTGAATTGCGCGCGATGTAGTTGAGGATGGTGCCCACCATCACCAGCACCAGGATGCGCAGCCGCGCCGATTTCCAGTTCATGCCTTGCGATCCTCTCCCCGCGCCTGGTCCTACCAGTTCCACATTGTTCCGTCCTCGAGCCGTGCGACGGGGAGGTATGCTGGTTTGTATGGGTATTTGGCGGCGAGTTCTTCGTCGATGTCGACGCCGTGTCCGGGGGTATCGCCGATGAAGAGTTCGCCCTTTTCGAAGTGGTAGTCGTGGGGGAAGACTTCGTCGGTTTCGGGGGTGTGGCGCATGTATTCCTGGATGCCGAAGTTGGGGACCCAGGTATCGAAGTGGAGGGCGCAGCCCATGGTGACGGGCGAGAGGTCGGTGGCGCCGTGGCAGCCGGTGCGGATCTGGTAGAGGCTGGCCAGATCGGCGATGCGGCGCAGGTGGGTGAGGCCGCCGGCACCGACGACGGTTGCGCGGATGTAGTCGATCAGCTGGTTCTGGATGAGATCCTTGGCATCCCAGATGGTGTTGAAGATCTCGCCCACGGCCAGCGGGGTGACGGTGTGCTGGCGCACCAGCCTGAAGGCTTCCTGGTTCTCGGCCGGCGTGCAGTCTTCCAGCCAGAACAGCTGGTAGGGCTCGAGCATCTTGCCGAGATTGGCCGCTTCCTGCGGGGTGTAGCGGTGGTGGCCGTCATGCAGCAGGTGATGGTCGAAGCCGTAGGTCTTGCGCAGCTCCTCGAACATCTTGGGCACATAGTTCAGCGCCTTGCGCGTGTCCCACCCCGTGACCGAGGGCAGGGCAGCATCGGCCGGTTCGTAGTAGAGCTTGCCGCGGCCCACGCCATAGGCATCCTTGATGCCGGGCACGCCGGTCTGGGCGCGGATCGCCTTGTAGCCCATGTCGATGTAGTGGCCGACCGCTTCCACCGTCTCGGCAATGTCCGCGCCGTTGGCATGGCCATAGACCATGATCCCGTCGCGGCTGCGGCCGCCCAGCAACTGGTAGACCGGCATGCCGGCCATCTTGCCCTTGATGTCCCACAGCGCCATGTCGACCGCGGCGATCGCGCGCATGGTGACAGGTCCCCGGCGCCAGTAGGCCCCGCGATAGAGATACTGCCAGATATCCTCGATGCGGCGCGGGTCCATGCCGATGAGGCAGGGGATGACGTGCTCCTCGAGATAGGCGACGACCGAGAGCTCGCGGCCGTTGAGGGTGCCATCGCCGATGCCGTAGACGCCCTGGTCGGTCTCGATCTTCAGCGTCACGAAGTTGCGGCCCGGGCAGGTGACGATGACGCGGGCGGCGGTGATTTTCATGGGGGGACACTCGCTAAGGACAGGCGGATTGTGGTAATACCGATTGACGGACCGGTTTCGGTCTGTCAAGTTTCTTGAATTGGTAATACCAGAAAGTTTCCATGACAACTGGCAAATCACACGACCGGCTCTATCAGGATCTCGCCCGCTCGCTGCTCGATGAACTGGCCAGCGGGCGCTATCCGGTGGGCAGCCGCCTGCCGGCCGAGCGCGACCTTGCGCTGCGCTACGAGGTGAGCCGGCCGACGGTGCGCGAGGCGATCATCGCGCTCGAAGTGCAGGGGCTGGTCGAGGTGCGGGTCGGCTCGGGCGCCTATGTGAAGCGGCTGCCCGGCGAGAACGACCGTCCCGGCTTCAACGTGACCGCGTTCGAACTGACCGAGGCGCGGCTGCTGTTCGAGGGCGAGGCAGCGGCACTGGCCGCCACGCAGATGACCGACGAGGACCTTGCCGAGATCGAGGTGCTGGTCCAGCAGATCGCCGAGGAGAACCGGAGCCCCAACGGCACCGAGACCGCCGACCGCGCGTTCCACCTCGCCATTGCCAAGGCGACGCGCAACGTGGCGGTCTACAACACCGTGGCGCAGCTGTGGGACCTGCGCGGCACTTCGCCCGAGGCCGCGCTCCTGCACGAGAAGGCCCGCCACGCCAACATCAAGCCGGTGGTCGAGGAGCATACCGCGATCCTCGAGGCCCTGCGCGCGCGTGACCCCAACGCCGCCCGCACCGCCATGCGCACCCACCTCTCCGCCGTGCTCGACGGCCTCCTCTTCGCCACCGAAGAACGACTCCTCGCCGAAGCACGAAGAGCAACACAAGCCAAACGCGATCGCTACGCCAAAGCTATGGCGTGAGCACCTACTTCAAGCCGCGCGCCAGCGACCACGGAAACAACTGCTCTTCCAACGACATTAGCTGAGCCCGCTGCAAAATGTATTGGATCAGCAACATTGCGTGATCGAACCCATCTGATAATGCAGAACATGCGCCTGATCGAGGGTGGAACCTTCACGATGGGCTCGGAAACCTTCTACCCCGAAGAGGCACCCTTGCGGCGGGTCAAGGTTGACGCCTTCTGGATCGATGAGGCTCCGGTGACCAACGCGCAGTTCGCCGCGTTCGTCGCCGCCACCGGCTACGTGACTGTCGCCGAGATCGCCCCTGATCCGAACGACTACCCGGGCATGCTGCCGGATATGGCCCGTGCCGGTTCGCTGGTGTTCAACAAGACCTCAGAGCCCGATCCGAAACTAAGTTGAGTGGTATCAGTGGGTTAGCTTGACGACCCGCCCAGTCGTTGATTCAGGGGTTTCGCCAAAAACTACCTGGGATACAACGATGTGGACCG